>JAYVJN010000197.1:0-6914 GCA_043769325.1 Acidobacteriota bacterium | reverse complement strand
AATTATTCAGCCGGCAACCAGCCTTATCCGCGCGTCACGCTGTCGGGCGGTAACTTTCTGCGCTATAACGCAAATGCCGGCGACCTCGCCTTTCTCGGCGGCGGCTACGGCACGAAGACCAACGGCAACCCCGACAGTTTCAAGGGCTACACGCAAACTGTCAGGTTGGCGTTTCCTCGTTTGGTAAGAAACCTGGTGATAACAGTCAACGGCTCAACCGGCGTTTACGACGGCTATCCGCCACAGAGCATCACCGCCGTTAATGACCAGGGCGTAGTCGTCACGGTTGACCTGACCAACAATTTTGGCGGCACTGTGTATCCGATTTTGTACGGCGTAAGCGACATAGTTTTCCCGCCGAATAGCCTTACGCGGAGCGTTACCTTGACAACCAATTATCCAACCACGCCACCTTTTCTCCCTGGCTGGCTTTATTCCGTTGACAAAATCAACTTTGATTGGCGTTACGGACGCCCGCCGGCGGGACAAGCCGCGCCGCCCAATTATTGCGGTTATAGCCCTTTTGCGCGTCCGGCGGCTCAGGATGTTTCCGGTCATGGCTGGAGTATGCGCGCCGAAGTTACCGATGACGACGGGTTAGCTCTCAGCAATGTGCGCCTTAACGGGCGGCTGATGGCTGAAAGTCTCAGTGTGCCCTACTACAATATCACAACCAACAATTTCACCTTGCAGCGCGGCGAACTTAAACCCGACGGCACTGACGCAACGCTGCGCAGCCGCTTGGTTTCTTACTCGACAACGACGGACGCGGAAAGGCTTACCCTTGAAGCCGGCTATCTGGTTGACCAATTACCCGGCGGTTCGCAAAGTTGTTTGAGTGTCATTCAACGGTACGAATTTCTAAAAGAAGGCGTTTACGGCGGCTGTGAACCTAGCGAAACCGTGCCTTGTTCACGTTGGCGGCCAATGGTGAAATACAACTTCTCAAGCCCAAATGGGGAAACAATCACCTCATTTAATATTGCCCAGCGTAATCATTACAACGTCAACGGTTTTACCGGAAACTCAATCGGACTTTTCACAGATTGCGACGAGCTGCCTATCCACTGTCCTTTCGTCCAAGATGGTGGGTTAGTATTTGTTGCCAAAGATAATCCGGTTTTCTCCGAGTTCACGGAAAATGTTATCGTCAAAGGTAACCAAGGAGCATGGGACAATATCCATCAGACCTATAATGGAGCAGTCTTTGAACCTGTGGGCAGCGTTGGCTCTTGGCACATACCTTTTTTTACTAACGCCGCAGGGTGTCCCGAATGCGTGCATACGCACTGGCGTTGGGGAGCTAATGTCCTTAATTCTGCGAAATTCGGCGACGGGAAGATAATCGGCCTTCCCATTGGTTCCAATCAGGATGTCACGCTCTACGGGGTGCGCTATCATCCGGGAGAAGAGGACGTAATTCATGCGTCGGTCTTAAATGATCAGGAATTCTTGCGGAACAAAAATTATATGGGTGATGACCCACAAATAGACGATTATTCTACGCCGCTGGATGTGGTACAGTGGTTTTCGGCTACCGGCTACAAAAACTCGGACGAGTTTTTTGGGTTTTACAGCTTTTTCAACCCCTCTTCTCCCAACATTACGCAAAGCATCAATCGCGCGCCTTCGCCATTCAATGCGATTCATGTTCCACAGATTTTACTTGCGCCAAATACCACTTCGGATGGGCCTACTTCGATTACTTTTGCTAACCAGTATGAGGCCGGCGCAACGACCTTTAGCGACCTGGACACAACTATCATCCCGCCTTTGCCGGCTGGTTTTGTCGCTTACAACAACGCCGGCTATGACATTCGCACTACCGCGAATGCATCAGGGCCGCATACAGTTACTTTCTGTCTGCCTTCCGCTACCGCGCAAGCGACATTTGATAATTTACGGGTTTTCCACGCCGAGTTAGACCCGTTTGACCCGACCAGACTGATTTGGGTAGATAGAACTATTCTCGCGCCCAATACGCCCGCCCCGAACTTTGCCAATAAAACCATTAACGCCCGCGTCAGCGATGTGGGGCCGTTTGTTATCGGGTTGCTGACGCAGCCGCAGCCGCCCAATACCGGCGTGGCTGATTTAGCGGTAACGACCAGCGTTTCAGCCAATTCTATCGTGGCCGGCAACAATCTGGTTTATACGATTAGCGTTACCAACAGCGGGCCGCAGAGCGCAACCGGAGTGGTCTTGAACGATGGTTTGGCGACGCAAGCGGGGTTTGTTTCCGTTGCTGCTAGCCAGGGTAGTTGCCACGAAGACGGCGGTATGGTTATTTGCAATATCGGTGCGCTTGGCGTTGGCGCAGCGGCAACGGTGACGGTAACGGTCAAGCCAGGCGAAGACCAGGCCCGCGCGCCGGGCGGCAAGCCAGCCGTAAATTCCGTATTTGTCAGGGCTAATGAAAGCGACGCCAACCAAAGCAACAATACTGCAATGACAACTACGACGGTGCTGCCCGACCCGAACGCGCCGCCGACGGTTAAGATTACTTTGCCGGTGGTGAGCCAATTGTACGATGGGCCTATCTCTTTCGCTATGGTCGCCACTGCCAGCGATAGCGACGGGAGCATTAGCGGCGTCGAATTTTTCGATAACGGAACAACTATCGGCGCGGGAACGCTAGGCGGGGCGAATACTTACAGTGTAGTATTGAGCGATGCCGCCTACGGCAACCACACTCTGGCGGCAGTGGCAACCGACAACGGCGGCAGAAAAACCGTTTCCAGCCCCGTCAACATCATCGTCAACGGGCCGGCGGTAGTCGGTTTGACAGGCTTGGCCGAAGGCAGTTTGTTCACTAAGCCGGCCAATGTCGGGTTTACCGCCACTGCCAGCTATGACGCGGGCAGCATCGCCAAAGTAGAGTTTTTCGCCAACGGCGACCCCATTGGCTTGGCTACCGCCAGCCCTTACAGCGTGGTTTGGAATAACGCGCCCGCCGGCAAATTCGCCATCACCGCCGTTGCCACCGATAACAACGGCATCGCCTCCACTTCTACCCCCGTGCGTATCACCATTTCCAACGCGCCTTCGGTTAATCTTACCGCGCCGGCTAACGGCGCGGCGTTTGCGCCGGCGGCGGCGATAAACCTAACGGCGAACGCCAGCGATTTCGATGATTATGTGAGCCGCGTAGATTTTTACGCCAATGGTTCCAACATCGGCGCGGCCAACAATACCGCCGCCAATCTTTATTCCTTTAACTGGAATCCGGCCCCGGGCAGCTACGCGCTAACGGCGGTGGCGACGGACGGCGACGGCGCAACCACCGAATCCGCGCCGGTCAATGTAACCGTTACCTCAGCGCCGCCCACCGCCAACATTACCAGTCCGGCCAATAACGCGCTCTTTACCGCGCCCGCTAACATCACCATCAACGCCACAGCGACGGACAGCGATGGCACGGTGGCAAAAGTGGATTTCTATCGCAATAGCACACTTATCGGGACGGACACCACCAGCCCTTACAGCATTGTTTGGAGCAACGCGCCCGCCGGAATTTACAACTTAACGGCAGTCGCCACCGACAATTCCGGCGCAACCGGAACATCCGCCGCCGTGAGCGTTACGGTCAATAGTTTGCCAACGGTGAGTTTGACCGCGCCCGCCAACGGCGCAACCTTCACTGCGCCCGCCAACCTTACCCTGAGCGCGAATGCCGCCGACGCGGACGGCACTATAACAAAGGTCGAATTCTTTAACGGGACGACGCTCATCGGAACGGTTACAGCCAGTCCCTACAATTTTGCCTGGAACAACATTCTGCCAGGCAGTTACAGCCTGACGGCCAAAGCGACGGATAATCGCGGCGCGACCAAGACTTCAACCGCCGCCGCCATCACGGTCAATTCCGCCGGCGCAGCCTTGTTCGTCGTTGGCAACACAACCCTGAACGCGATAGACACCGCGCTCCGTGCGCGTTTGCTCAATTTGGGCTTGACCGTCACTGTCAAATCGCACACCGCCGCGACAACCGCCGATGCGACAGGCAAGCGCATCGTGATTGTTTCGGAAAGCGTGACGCCCGCTAACGTGAACACCAAATACCGTACCGTCGCCGTGCCGGTGCTGATGCTTGAACCGCAGTTATTCGACGATATGGGCATGACCGGCACAACCTCCGGCACGAATTTCGGCAGCACAACGGGCCAAACGCAAATCACCATCAGCAACGCCGCGCACCCATTGGCGGCGGGCTTGACCGGCAATGTCACGGTTGTCAGCGCGGCCTCTAGCTTTGGTTGGGGCACGCCGAACGCTAACGCGGTCAAAGCGGCGACCATCTTGGGCAACAGCACTCGCGCTACTGATTTCGGCTACTCAAGCGGCGCGGTGATGCCCGGACTGACGGCCCCGGCGCGGCGCGTGGGTTTCTTCCTGTTTGGCAACTCAGCCGGTCTGACAACCAACGGCGGCAGCCTCTTTGACGCGGCGGTTACATGGGCCGCCGGCTTGTGAAAAGGGTACGAACTGATGAAAAGAATTTCGTTGTATTTTGGCCTGGCAAGCGGATTAGTTTGGATATTCTTTATTCCTCTAGGAAAGGATTATGCTGTGTTCACTTTAATAAGCTCCGGCCCTGGTCTGGTCATTGCGCTAGGAGCTTATCTCAACATAGTAAAAGAAAAACCCTGGGGGCGAGACTTGATAAAAATCGGAGTTTGCACTCTTACTCTCTACTGCTTGGTTAACTTTTTGAGTGGTGTGTATTACGGCCCTGCCATTGTGCTAATTCCATTGCTACCTTTAATCACGGGCATAATCAGTTTATACGCCTCTCGTGAGGATGAGGACGAAAGGGAGTAATAGCCATGATTCCGGCAACTCTGCCAGCTTGACAACCAACGGCGGCAGTTTATTCGACGCGGCGGTCAAATGGGCCGCCGGCTTGTGATGGCATTATGCCCAGGGCAAGGTGTAGGTTAGTTTAAGCCTACACCTTGTCCTCTATTTACCTAAAGCCCCTCCAATTACCGCCTCAAGCCACAAAGGAGTTTGCTATGCTAGAGTTTTTTTACCGCGTGTGTATGGTTGCCGTCTTGTTCTTGGTAACGCGGCGGCTTTACAAAATACCATTTGGCGACGATACCAGGCTGTCGCTGATGTGGCGCGGAGCGTGGGGCGGTTTTGTCGGCGGCTTTGTCTGTTATTCGTTATACTAAAAACGGTCAATATCTGAGCATTTCGTGGATTCTTAAAATTGCGTGTCACTAACAGTCTGAGAGAACGCGGATGTGGTGGATGCGGCGGATAAAAGCGGATTCAGATCCGCGTAAATCCGGTTTTTCCGCCTCATCTGCGTTCTACCTGGTAGTTGCCCTGGCATGGCCTCGCGTGGTTACCAAAATGCTCAGGTTATGCCCGTTTGCAGTATATATGCCTTTGCCGACTACACTTACGCTGACGCCGCAGCAATTATGGTGACTCCGATTTTTGTCTTGGCGGGCATGGCTGTTGCGCTTTTGCTGGGGTGGCTGAAACGACGCATGGAAAATACTTCCGGTGTTGTGGCGCGGGCCATTACCGGAGGCGTGATAGCCGGTATTTGCGGCCTTATTTTTGGCGCAACGAACCGCTCGGTTCACCTGGCTTTTATCTTTGGCGCAATTGGCGTAGGCGCGGGCCTCATGGCCGGGCCGTCTGAGACAGATGAGTGATGTCTGCAACTTTTACGCGGGCCGCCATTTGGGGTTAGGCCGGCGGCGCGTGGGTTTCTTCCTGTTTGGCAACTCGGCGAGTTTGACAACCAACGGCGGCAGCCTCTTTGACGCGGCGGTCAAATGGGCCGCCGGATTGTGAGGCAGTATGTATAATTTGAAGACTTCCTTATATTTTGGCCTGGCAAGCGGATTGGTTTGGCTTGTCATTACTCCGCTGCTGGGGCGTGATTATGCCATGCTCGTTGTGGCCGGCTGTGTGCCTGGCCTGGTTATTGCCCTAGGCGCGTACATCAATGCGGTAAAAGAAAAGCCTTGGGGACGCGACTTGATAAAGATAGGCATCCTCACACTCACGCTCTGCTGCTTGAGTTTCTTTATCTTCTCTGGTGGCTATGGCCTGACCATTGTATTGATTCCCTTGATACCTTTAATCACAGGAATAATCAGCCTACGAGCGTCTCGTGAGGACGAAGATGACGAGGAGTAGCCGCTTCCTGTTTGGCAACTCATCTAGCTTAACAACCAACGGCGGCAGCCTCTTTGACGCGGCGGTTAAATGGGGGGCTGGCTTATGAATCCCAAAGCGATGTGGAAATTGCTGATGGTGTTTGGCGGCGCACTAAGCGGGGCCTACTTAGGCGGTATCTTAGGGGCCATAATCTTTTGCTGGAACGATTATTGTCGGACACTCGCTCCCCTCGTCGCAATCTTTCCGGCATTGTGCGTCGGGGTAGTTGTCTGGGTCATAGTGGCGCTGCTTTACGCCGGATTTGAACGAGACTTTGACCGTTTGTGGCGGGCCGGTATAGGGATTCTCTGCGGAATTATTGTCGGCGCAGTAATAGATAGTTACCGGGAAGCCTCTCAATATCAGGGCTTTGACCATCCGGCGGGTAAGTTCTGGTGGTTGAAAATCTGTTTCGTCGCGGGTCTGCTTGCAGGGGCACTTACACCGTCAAAAGGTGGCCCGGAAAGTGAAGATTAGTGGCGCGTGGGTTTCTTCCTGTTTGGCAACTCAGCCAGCTTGACAACCAACGGCGGTAGCCTCTTGGACGCGGCGGTTAAATGGGCCGCCGGCTTGTGAGGCAGTATGTACTTTGCTTAATCGTACTTCGGAATAGCCGGTAACGATTTTGTCCATTTGACGAAACGGCGCAAGACCGTTAAAATCTAAAACTTTGCCGGAGCGTGTCCAACGCTTGCAGGGAAAGGATAAGAGACAAATCATGTACGCAATTA
>JAYVJN010000196.1:0-3650 GCA_043769325.1 Acidobacteriota bacterium | reverse complement strand
ATGGTAAAGCACTAACAGCTTGGGCTTGGCCTTCGTGGCGAGGGCCGCCAATTCGCTGGCCGAAGTGTGGTAGGCCGCGTGGTAGCGTTGCCAGGCGGGGGGACGTTTCTTAAAACCGGCGTCGGAATAGATTTCGTGGATGAGTATGTCGCAGCCGTTACAAGCCGTCACGATGCTTTCGGCGGGCGCGGTGTCGCCGGAAATGACGATGGTTTTGTCAGGCGTCACGAAACGATAACCGTAGGCGTGTTTCCATTTGCCGTGTTTGACCGCAAAGGCTGTGACGGTAACATTGGCGTCACGGTAAACCACGCCGGGCCGGATTTCGTGGGCCTCCACGCGCCAGCCGGTTTTATTGGAAGGCTCGCCGCCGTAAAGCCGCAACTCTATATCTTCACGATAGGCCGCCAAAAGATGTTTGGTCATGGCCTGTAACCCTTTGGGGCCATAGACTTGCAATGGTTCGGCGCGTTCCAGCACCCAGGGCGTGAAAAGCAAATCCGCATAGCCGATGGTGTGGTCCGAATGCAGATGCGTCACGAAAGCGCGGCTCAACTTGGACACCGCCAAACCCTTCACGCCCGCGCGTTGCGCCGCCGCCGCACGACGCACCACGCCGGGGCCAAAATCCACCAGATACGGCCTGTCATTCACCACCACCGCCACACACGGCCCCGAACGCTCCGGGTCGGCGTTGGGCGTGCCTGTGCCGAGCATCACCACCTGCGTCTGCGCCGAAGCGAAGGCCGCCAATATCACTCCCCACAATGCCGCCACAATCGTTTTTAGCCAACGCTTCATAATGTAATCATACACTTCAAGAAAAGAACTAGCCACAGATTACACAAATTACACAGATTGCTGCATTAGTAACAAAGATTAAATAACCTGCCCCACTTAACATCAACACCGTTAAGAGGCGGTCTCTGACCGCCAGTAGTGGTTGAGGCAAAGCGGCCCCGGCGGTCTGAGACCGCCTCTTAACGGGTCATGTTATTTTATTCGCGTTACTTACATCTGTGTAATTTGTGTAATCTGTGGCGAAAATTCTTTTTTGCAGAACCCAACGCCATTGACAGGGTTAACAGGATTTTTCAAGATTTACAGGAAAACATTGGGTTAATCCTGTCTATTTTACGGCACGGATGAACGCGCTTCCGTCCAGCGCCCGCGCGTGAAATCGGGGAATTTGACGGGCATGGAGCCTTTCGCGCCGGAGATTTCGCTCAAAGGCCCGGGTGCGCTCCAGGCGGCGGCGTCGTAAACGTCCATGTCCGGCACAAGGCCCTCGCGCATACATTCTACGAGGCGAAAACACATCAAATAATCCATGCCGCCGTGACCGCCGAGTTTACGCGCGGTTTCGCCTTCCTTGCGCCATAAGTCGTGTTCCCACTTAGCTTTATGTTTTTCCGTCGTGTCCCAACGGTGGCCGCCTTCCTGCCCGTCGAGGAAGATGCGCGAGGGGTAATCGCGGAAGATGCCTTTCGTGCCTTGAATCAAATTGATGCGGTCATATGGGCGCGGCGTCGAGACGTTGTGTTGCAACATGATGGTTTTGCCCCGAGCGGTCTTAACCATCGAAGTATTGTAATCGCCACACTTATAAACTTCCTTGCGGCGCGGGTCGTCTTTCGCCAGTTTCTCTTCGCGGTAGGCTTCCAGGCCGAGATGCTGCGAACTCATGGCAACCATGAAATCGAATTTGTCGCCGCGATTGATGTTCATATAGTTCGCCATCGGGCCTAAACCATGCGTGGTGTAAAGGTTGCTGTCGCGCAGGGTGTGATGTCGGCGACGCCACAAACCCTCGTCGCGGGTCTCGAACAGAATCTCGCGCAGGTCATGGTTATAAGCGCATTCGCCGTGCACCAATTCGCCCAAAAGTCCGGCGCGAATCATATTCAGCACCATCATTTCGTCGTAATCGTAGCAGCAATTCTCCATAATCATACAGTGCCGCCGTGTACGCTCAGATGTCTCAACAATTTTCCAGCAATCCTCCAGCGTATAGGCCGCAGGGACTTCCGTGCCGCAATGATGCCCCGCGTTCATCGCCGCCAGGACAATTGGCACATGAAACTCCCAGGGCGTGGCGGTATAGACGAAATCAATGTCGGCGCGCTTGACCAACTCCTCAAAGCCGCGCTCGCCTTTGACATACATCGCCGGCGTCGGTTGCCCGGCTTTCTCGACCATCGCTTTGGCTTTGTTGGCCTTTTCTTCGGCTATGTCACACAAAGCCACGATTTTCACGCCCGCGATATTGAGAAATTCCTCCAACGTGCTGCAGCCCCGCAGACCTGTGCCGACAATGGCGATACGCACCGTCTCACGCCGCTCAAACGGCACGCCAATCATCGTCTTGCCCGCCGGCGCAGGGCCGTTGATGAGCGATTCCAGCGCGTTTACCGGCTCGGCGGCGTTCGCGCTTTTCCCCAATACGCCCAAACCCAAACCCGCCAAAGCTGCGTTTCGCAACATCTCGCGGCGCGATAAAGTGTCTTTAATCATAGATTTGCTCCTCGAATTGTAATTTGCGGCAACAACCGCGCAACCTCTTCCTCATCAATCTGGCCCGGCAGCGCGGCGCGGCAATTGGCGGCCCCGCACGCCGTCGCCAGACGCAGAGTTTCGGCGGCTGATAGCCCGCGTCCATAACCGACAGCAAAGCCAGCCAGCGTCGCGTCGCCACAGCCAACCGTCGAGATTACCTCAACTTGCGGCGGCACAGCGAGCAACGGCGCGGCGTTTTCGTCCAACCACAAGACGCCCTTGCCGCCTAAAGTTAAAGCCACCTGCTTCGCGCCCAATGCTAGAAAGTGTTGGGCGGCCCGCAGCGTCGCCGCGCCTTCGGTAATGCGCCGCCCCAACAGCCAAGCGGCCTCGTCGCGGTTGGGTTTGACCACATCGGGCGCGGCTGTGAGGCCCTGACGCAAAGCCTCGCCGCTTGTATCCAACAGCGCACGACAGCCCAAACGGTGCGCCATTTTTATCAACTCCGCATAAATATCAGTTGGAACACCAGGCGGTAAACTCCCGGAAAACACGACTTGCGAGTTCTTCGGTGATTCGTTCAAGAGCTTCCGCAAGGCAGCCCGCAGCGCGTCCAATTCATCCGGCGCAACCGCCCCGCCTGGTTCTAAAACCTCCGTCACCGCGCCCGCCGCATCAATTATTTCCAAGTTTTCGCGGGTCACGCTCTGTGTGTTTACAGCTACCACGCGGACACCCTGCGCGGTCAATTCACTTTCGATAAACGCGCCGGTTGCGCCTCCCAAAAAGCCCAACCACACCGCGTCGGCCCCTAACGCCCGCGCCGCCAAAGCGACGTGCGCCGCCTTGCCGCCGGCCATCGGCAACGCTTCGTGAGCGCGGTTGACGGCCCCGATTTTCAGCCGCCCCACGCGCAAACGACGGTCAATGGCCGGATTAAGACTGACGCAGATAATCATTTTCGCCAACGGATTTCACAGATTACACGGATTATCTTATTTTTCACTTAAACCTGTATAATCCCTGCAATCTGTTGGCTTTCTAACGAATAAACCGCGGGTGTAATCAAAAGTGAAGCGGCTCTGCCGCCGGCTGTGCGGCGACGGCTATGCCTCGCCGGAAACCACGCTCTCTCAATAATTTGGGGCTACGCC
>JAYVJN010000195.1:0-18579 GCA_043769325.1 Acidobacteriota bacterium | reverse complement strand
GCCGGCGAGTAGGGCGCGACGAAGTTTGACGGGCGCAAGCCAGTTAAAGTGAAAGTGCGCGATAAAATCGTCGGCAAAACGGAGCATGACGTAAGCGATGTTTTCGATGCCCTTCTCGATGTGGCAACTGCCCGTTGCTGTCACGGAAACCGGTTCTTTATCAATGAGATAGTCCATGATGGACAAATCGTGCGGGGCCAAATCCCAGACGACGTTGATGTCATTTTGAAACAGCCCCAGGTTTATCCGCACCGAATCGAAATAGAGCAACTCGCCTAACTCGCCGCCATCCACCAACTCCTTGATTTTCCGCACCGCGCCCGTGTAAATAAAGGTGTGGTCAACCATCAAAGTCAGGCCATTTTTGTCCGCCAGTTCGATGAGTTCCTCGGCTTCGCGGGCCGTCGCGGTGAACGGTTTCTCAATGAGGACGTGCTTGCCGGCCTGTAAAGCGGCGTGGGCGAGCGGGTAATGCGTGGAGACGGGTGTGGCGATAACCACCGCATCAAGTTGTTCATCCTTCAGCATTTGCCGGCAATCCTCTGTCGCCTGGGCCGTCGGATAACGCCGCGCTAACGACGCCAGCCGTTGCGCGTTGGCGTCACACAGCCAACGCAGGGCGGCGTGTTCATTGTCCGCAAAATTACGCGCCAGGTTCGGCCCCCAATAGCCACAGCCGATGACGCCTAGATTTAATGGTTGCTGCATAAATATATGTTAATCAGAAGTTAGGAGAAACCAGGCCCCGCCGGACTGGAGCGCGGACAGCCTTGTCTGCCAGCGAGTAACTATACACTTCAAGAAAAAGAATTTACCACAGAGGCACGGAGACCGGAGAGAAAAATCACCTAACTTCTTTAATCTCTGTGCCTCTCCGGTCTCCGTGGTGAAAATTCTTTTTCTTGAAAGATATACCTTTCCCAACAACTCTTTTCATTGTAACCAGTTTCCGGCGCAACCTTATTTTCGCGCTTTGCGCTCATGCGGACAAGGCTGTCCGCGCTCCAGTCGCAAGTTAATTCTTAAACGCAAAAATGGCGAATCGCCCGCGCCAGAATATCCACGCATTGCTCTAATTCGTCAACCGGCACAAACTCGCCCGTGCGATGCGCGACGCGGATGTCGCCGGGGCCTATGACGACGGCTTGCGCGCCTAACTCAGCCATTTGCGGGGCTTCCGTGCCAAAAGCAATCGTGCCGGCGGTTTGGCCTGTCGCGGTTTCCAGCAATTCAACCAGAGGCGAGTCAGGCGGCGTTTCCATGCCGCTATCCAGCCGCAAAGGGATGATTTCGCAAGTGAAATCCGAGTCGTTAAGCCTCTCCGCGTCAACTATCGCTTGCAGCTTTTGCAACACATCTTCGGCGCGTTGGCCTGGCACGGGCCGCCATTCCAGCGTGAAACGGCATTCGCCGGCGATGATATTTTTGGCTGTCCCGCCGTTGATTAAACCGACGTTGAGCGTTGTCTGGGGCGGCGTAAAGGCGGCGTTTGGTTCGTTTTTCAGCTCTTCCGCAAGTTTTTCCAGCGCGTTTATCAGCCGTGCGGCGCGGAAAATCGCCGACGCGCCCACCGCCGGATACGCGCTATGGCCTTCTCGCCCGCTAACTACAACATCTGCCAGACAATAGCCCTTGCCGGCGCGCATTGGTTGAAGCGAAGTCGGTTCGCCGACAATCGCGTAACGCGCTGTCAACGCTTTGCTTACCGCCAGGCGTTTCGCGCCGAAACAGCCGATTTCCTCGTCTGCCGTCAAAACCAATGCCAGAGGCTTGCCCAAAGCCGTCAAATCGGTTTGCGCCAGGGCCGTCAAAGCCGCCGCGATGTAGCCTTTTGTGTCACAAGAGCCGCGCCCGTAGAGCTTGCCGTCGCGTTCCGTAAGCCTCAGCGCGTCCGTCCAATCCGCCGCGTAAGGCACGGTGTCCGTGTGGCCGACCAACGCTAAGGCAAACGGCCCCGCCGCATTGTCCGTGCCGCTAAAGGCAATTAAATTAACCTTTTCTACGCCGTTAACGTCAGTGTAAGGCAAACGCGCCACACGCATCCCTAAGTTTTTGGCATAACGCGCGGCATAATCCGTCACGCCTTGATTGGAACGCGCAGAAACCGAATCAATGCTCACCAAATCAGCGAGTAAATCCTTGACCGTCAACATACCGCCTAGCTTACACCGTCCGGCCCGCCAAAAGCTAGGCACAGCGTTAATTAGAAAATCATTGACTAATAAATGCGGCGGGGCTAACATACAAACACATCTTTTGACCGCCTCGTTAGCGCAAAAACATGACAACCTTTCCCCAAGCAGACCCGGCGCAATGGCTCGACCAATACGGCGATTATCTTTACCGTTACGCTTTGCTGCGTGTGCGTGATGAAACAGTCGCCGAAGATATTGTCCAGGAAACCTTGTTGGCCGCCTGGCAGGGCCACGCAAAGTTTGCCGGACGCGGCGCCGAACGCACCTGGCTGACCGGCATTCTCAAGCACAAAATTATTGACTATTTCCGCAAAGCCAGCCGCGAAACACAACTTGACCCGGAAGCCGAAGAACGCCTGGAGAATGATGACCTTTTTCGTCGCAACGACGAGTGGGACGGCCATTTCAACTCACAGCTAGGCCCCGTTGATTGGGGAACAAACCCCGCCGCCGCTTTAGAACAGGGTGAATTCCGCACTGTTTTTCAGCATTGTTTGAGCGAACTGCCGGAACGCATCGCCTACGCCTTCACCTTGCGCGAGATGGAGGATTGCCACAGCGCAGAGATTTGCCAGATGCTGGAAGTTTCGCCCAATAATCTATGGGTTATGCTCCATCGCGCACGAATGCAATTGCGCCGTTGCCTGGAAAACTGCTGGTTTCGTCAAAATTAGCCTGTCGCACACTTATTTCCAACGCTCGTGTTTCCGCTTTATCCACATAATGCAGGCTCATCCGTGCCAACTTTTCGCGGCGGCGGCGTGTCTTTTTAGATGTTCCGCGTTTTGCGGCGATTGGTATAACGCGCCCGTGTTTATGCGCGAAAGGTTATGCGCCTTTTACCTTTTGGCCGGAGCAAGCTATAATGACCGACTTTGCCGGATAGAAAACTGGCAACGCGCCGTGTGTGGCAAGAATCGAACACGCGCCGTGTGTCCGGTTGAATCCTTTCCTGAAGCCTGAGAACTTCTTCCCGCAGGCCTCAGATACCCCTAAGGGAAACTGTTTTTATGCACCTTTATCGTGCCGTCTTTCTGTTTTCACGCGCCTTGTTGCTATGCCTGGCGTGCTTTACCGCCGCGCCTTTCAGCGCGGCGCAAACCACGCCGCCCGCCCAACGATTGGTCGAAGCGGTTGACATCCAAGGCAATCGCCGTCTGCGCGACGACGATTTGCTCTATTACGTCCAAACGCGCCCGGGCGATAACTTCGAGGCCGCGAAGCTTGAACGTGACTTACGCGCTTTGCTGGATTTGGGCTTTTTCGACAAAACCGAAACCCGCGTGTTGACCGAAGAAGGCACGCGCGGCGGCGTCAATATCATCTTTTACGTCAAAGAATTGCCCATTATCCGCGATTTGCAGTTTGACGGCATGAAGTCCGTCACGGAATCAGAGGCCCTCAAAGCCTTCCGCGAACAGCGTGTGGGCGTCTCAAAAGAGTCCATTTTCGACCCCGTCAAAGGCCGCACCGCGATTCGCGTTTTGAAAGAACTGCTTGCCGCCAAAGGCCACCCCAACGCCACCATTGATTTGAACACGGAAGAAATTTCTGCCACCTCTATCGGCGTCACGTTCGACATCAAAGAAGGCCCGCGGGTGCGCGTGGCGAAAATTGAGTTTGATGGCAACCAGGTTTTCAGCGACGGCGCGCTTCGTTCGCAGATGAAATTGGTCAAAGCATCGGGACTGATTTCACACTTCAAGAGTTCGGACATTCTTGACCGCCGCAAACTAGAGTACGACTTGCAGTTTTTGGTGCGTAACTATATGCGCTCCAAAGGTTACTTGCAGGCTCGCATTGGCGAACCCCGCGTTGAAGGTTTAGGCCGCCGCCGCACCGGTTTTTTTCTTCCTTTGCCGTTTCTCTCTTCGGTTGACGACACCTTGCGCGTGACCGTTCCCGTTACCGAAGGTAAGGTCTATCGCATTGGCAGCCTTAAAGTTGAAGGCAATTCGATTTTTGACGAAAAAATTATCCAAGCCATCTTGGGCGTGCAAAAAGGCGATGTTGCCAACGGCGAACGAATCGGCAAAGCCTTGCAGGAAGACCTCAAAAAATACTACGGCGGGCAAGGTTTTATTCAGTACGAATACGAAATCGAACCGGAGTTTAAGGACAATCCGACTAACCCGAAAGAAGGCGTGGTTGATTTCACCATCAACATCACGGAAGGCAAGCAGTTTACCCTGCGCCGCTTAGAGTTCAACGGCAACACCTTTACCCGTGACCGCGTGCTGCGCCGCGAGTTTCTCTTAAACGAAGGCGATATTTTTAACCAACGCGCCTTTGAGATTTCCATCTTGCGCCTCAACCAACTCGGCTATTTTGAGCCGGTTGACAAAGACAAAGACGCCGATTACCGCACCGACGAAGAGCAAGGCTTAGTTGACACTACTGTTAAAGTGTCCGAACGCGGACGCCAGCAAATATCCTTTAACGGCGGTGTTTCCGGCATCGGCGGCTCATTCTTTGGGTTGGAGTATTCAACTAATAATCTGTTTGGGCGCGGCGAATCGCTCGCCCTGCAATTGTCGGCGGGCAATCGTCAACGCTCGCTTTCGTTCTCGTTTACCGAACCATATTTCCGCGACCGGCCCATTACCCTCGGCTTCTCAATTTTCTCGCAAAACCAGAAATTCTTTGGCGAGGGTTCGTTCTTATCGCAAAATATTGACGTGCAACGTGGTCTTTTCGGCAATGTCAACGACCAACTGAACACTGATTCGTCTAACTTGTTCACACGCAATTCAACGGGTATTTCCCTGTTTCTCAGCGCGCCGTTGTCCGAGTTTTACCGCAAACGCGCCTTTACTCAACTCTCGCGTATCGGGTTGTCTTACCAGCTTTCCATCACTAGCGTCCAAGACCCGGAGGTCAACCGAAGCGGCGACCAAACAACTTTTATTCCAGTTATTTACCGCCAGCCAAACATCGTCACCAGCCGCATCACGCCGACCTTTGCTTTCGATTCGCGCGGTTTTGCCAAAGACCCGAACGATCCGGTAAGCGGCAAACAAATCTCTCTGTCTATTGGTCTGACCGGCTTGGGCGGCGACGTTCGTTCATATGCGCCGAGCCTTTCTTATACGCAGTATTTCAAGACGCGCCGCAAAAAATCGGACAACCCCGAAAGCTTCGGCTTCCGCATTTTGGCTGGCACCGTCGGTTCTATCGCTCAAAGCAACAAGATTCGCAACGCCAATTCACTGGCGTTTGTGGATGGCGTTCCGGTATTTGAGCGTTTCTTCCTCGGTGACGAGTTCACTATTCGCGGTTACAACGTGCGCTCCATCGGCCCTGTTTCGCCGATTGATTCTTACGCCACCACGCGCAACATCTCGCTGGCGCAAAACGCCACCGGCGATGTCGTCTCGGCTGGCTTGTCATCGGAATACAATACCATCGCAACCTTTACCGGCGCGACCGGAAGCAATGTTCTGCGTTTCTCCCGTTCTTTCACGTCAGTTGGCGCGGACACACAGCTTTTGGGCAATTTCGAGTATCGCATTCCCTTGTTCGGCCCGTTCACTTTGGCCGCGTTTGCCGACATCGGCACAGCCTTTAACCTGCGCACCAAAGGCGACCAGAGCTTTTCCAGCGAATTCTTGAACGAAACCGGATTCCGCGCGACATCAGGCTTAACGCTGACCGATTTGGTCATCGCCGCCAACCCGACGCTAGGCCGGGCCGTTACCTTTGACCCAGTGTCGGGTAACTTTATCAACGTGCTTTTACAACGAGACAACCGTTTGGTGTCGCAAGAAGAGTTCAACGCCGCTTTGCGTGTCGGCCCGCAAGACCCGATTGCCGGCTTACCGCTTGGGTTCAGCAGAGTGTTTGTGCGCGGCGAAGGCCAGACCAACACCGTCGTGCGCCTGGGCCAGAGCGTATTCAGCAAAATCGGCGACTATCGTTCCAGTATGGGCGCAGAGTTGCGCTTCCAAGTGCCGGTCGTCAACGTCCCGTTTCGCATCATTTACGCATATAATCCGAATGCCCGCTTTGGCACGATTGAGGCTTTGCCAGGTATTTTCTTCAACGAAAAGAGGAGCGTTTTCCGGTTCAGCGTAGGGCGCACTTTCTAAATTCGCGCGGGCGGCGTTTGGGGCCGTCTGCTCTGTCAGGAATTCATCTTTTCCCACGAAAAGATGTGGATTGAAATAGGAGTAAGTAAATAAAACAATGAAAGTTATTCGCAATACTGCCGCCTTGTTGTTATGCGCGGCCTCTTTGTCTTTGACAGCTAACGCGCAAGCCCGTCCCGCCGGCGCGACGCCACCCGCAACCCCGCCAACCCGTCCGGCGGCCCCGGCCCCACAGGTCAGCAATGAGCCTGTGCCGGCAGCCAAAATCGCCATCGTTGACACAGGTTTCTTTGTCAGCGACAAAGGCATCACCAAATTGGTTAGCGCCTATCAGCAGTTGAACCGTGAGTTTCAGCCCAAAGAGCAAGAACTACAAAGTCTGCAAACCCGCATTCAGGCAATTGCCGAAGAGTTGCAAAAACTGAGCAATTCAACCGTGCCAGTGGATCCGAAAACGATTCAGGCGAAACAAGATGAGGGCGAACGCCTACAACGCGAGTTGGAATACAAAAAGAAAGACGCTGAAGCCACTTATGCCAAACGCGGCAGTGAACTGGTCGGCCCCGTCCGCGAAGAAATCTTCAAATCACTGGACGCTTTCGCCAAAGCGCGCGGCATCACGATGGTTTTGGATGCCGGTTTGCAAGGTCTCATCGTCGCTATGCCTTCGGTGGACATAACGCAGGCGTTCATCGCCGATTTCAACGCCAAGAATCCGGCGACAGCGGCAGCCGCCACGCCCCGCTAATTGCGCGTGAACCGTAAATCGTGAACCGTGTGACGAAAGTTGGCACGGTTCACGGTTCACGGTTTACGGTCTAGGCATTATGGAAACTGTCTTTGACACCGTTGCCATCCAGCAACTATTACCACACCGCTTTCCGTTTTTGCTCGTGGATAAAATCGTCGAGTTAGAGCGGCGCGTGCGTTGCGTCGGCATTAAACAGGTGACGATTAACGAGTGGTTTTTTCAGGGCCATTATCCGGGCGCGCCGGTCATGCCGGGCGTCTTGATTGTCGAGGCTTTGGCGCAGGTTGGCGCGGTTCTCGCCTTGCGCGAATTTGCTGACCGTGAGCAGAAAATACCTCTCTTTAGCGGTATCAACGAAGCGCGTTTTCGCCGTCCGGTAGTGCCTGGCGACACGCTGATTTTGGAAGTTACGGCTCTGCGAACAGGTTCGCGCGTCCAACGAATGCGCGGCGAAGCTAAAGTGGACGGCAAGGTCGTGGCTGACGCGGAAATTATGTGTGTCATCGCGGAAAGAGAAAAGAAGTGACTCCGCAAGCCATGACCGCACAGACCTTTGTTCATCCGTCGGCGATTGTCAGCCCACAGGCGCAAGTGGGCGCGGGTTGTTACATCGGCCCTTTTTGCACCATCGGCGATGATGTAATCTTGGGCGAAAGCACGCGGCTGGAATCACATTGCGTCATAGATGGGCGCACGCAAATTGGCGCAGAAACGCACGTTTACCCGTTTGTTTCCATCGGGTTGGCGTCACAGGATTTGAAATATCAGGGCGAACCGGCGGAAACCCGCATCGGCGCGCGCAACCGCATCCGCGAGTTTGTGACCATTCATCGCGGCACGGCTGGCGGCGGAATGTTGACGCAAACCGGCGACGATTGCCTCATCATGGCGCAAGCGCACATCGCCCATGATTGCATTTTGGGTAACGGCGTCATCATGGCAAACGCGGCGACCTTAGCGGGCCACGTTTTTGTCGCGGACGGGGCCAACATCGGGGCCTATTCCGGCGTGCATCAATTTTGCCGCGTCGGGCGTGAGGCTTACGTCGGCGGTTATTCGGTGGTCGTCAAAGACGCTTTGCCCTTCGCGCTGACCGTCGGCAATCACGCCAAGTGCTACGGATTGAACAAGGTAGGAATGCAACGGCGTGGCTACGGCAAAGAAATAATCGCCGCCCTGCATCATGCGTTTCGCTTGCTGCTGGCGGCGAAATTGAACACCACGCAAGCGTTGGAAAGGATTAAGGCCGAACTTGATGGCGTGCCGGAAGTCTTGGAATTACTTGAATTTATCGAATCATCGCCACGCGGCGTGGTGAAATAAGCGCAACGGAGAAAATTATGCAGACGGTAGAATACACGCCCAATGCGACGATGCCGCCGCCCTTCTCTTGGGGAACGACGACGGACAATCTCATCGTCTTTTCGCCCGTGCGCCGCTATACGCTGGAGGAGTTTTACAAACTGCCTGAGCCGCCTGACCGCGCTCATTACGAGTTGATTCAAGGAGTATTATTTATTGTGCCACCGCCTGACCCGCCACACGGTAAAATAGATGCGCGACTGAAAGTTTCTTTGATAAGGTTTACTCTGCAAAATGACATTGCCGGCAGCGTTTATCACCCACGCGAAGCAATTTATTTGAGCGAAGCTTCCGCCACCTATTTTGAACCCGATATGATGTTTGTTGGCAGCGAGTTAGAGGCGCGCATGGGCGATAAACGCACCTCTGCCGACATCGTATTCGAGTATCTTTCGACTAGCACCGCTAATTATGACCGCAACGCCAAAGCGGAGACTTATTTATCCTTGGGCGTGCAGGAATTATGGCTGATTGACCACAAAACGTGGACGATTGAAGTGCGCCGGGCAACCATGCGGGATAATCGTTTGGTCTGGGATTCGCAAGTTTACAGGCGCGGCGAAACAGCGGAGTCGGTGCTTTTGAACGGCTGGCGCGTGCCGGTGAACGAGATTTTTACGGGGCTGTGAAATTTGGGATTTGTTATTTGGTATCAGCCAAAAGCAAGCCAAACCAAAACCGAAAATGCGCTACGGACTTATCGCCGGCAACGGACAATTTCCCTTCCTTGTGTTGGAAGGCGCGCGACGGGCGGGTGTAGCCATGAGCGTGGCGGCTATCAAGGAAGAGACCGACCCGCGCATTGAAAATTTAGCGGATAGCGTGCTGTGGGTAGGCGTCGGGCAACTTGGGAAAATGATTCGCTTTTTCCGGCGCGAAGGCGTGGAGCAAGCGATAATGGCCGGGCAAGTCAAGCACGTCCAGATATTTAGCGGTTCGCTGCCGGATTTGCGGATGCTCTCGATGCTCTGGAAACTGCCACAGCGCAACACCGACGCCCTGATTGGCGGCATTGCCAACGAACTGGCGAAAGAGGGCATCACATTGGTTGATTCGACCTTGTTCACGCAAGAGCATCTGCCGCAAGCCGGCACGCTCACGCGCCGCGCCCCGGACGAACGCGAACGCGGCGACAGCGAATATGGTTTGACCGTTGCGCACGAAATAGCGCGGCTTGATTTGGGGCAAACGGTGGTTATCCGCAACCGCGCTTGCGTGGCGGTGGAGGCAATGGAAGGCACGGATGCGGTAATTCGCCGCGCCGGTGAACTGGTCAAAGGCAAATTGACTGTGGTGAAGGTAGCCAAACCTAACCAGGATATGCGTTTCGACGTGCCGGTGGTGGGTTTGCTAACGATTGAAGCGATGGTCGCGGCGGGCGCAACTTGCCTTTGTTTGACCGCCGGCAAGACCTTGATATTTGACCGCGCAGAATTTCTCCAACGCGCCAATGAGCAACGTATCGCCATTGTCGCAGTCTGAAGCGGCGTTCTTTAATTTACGCTAATACCCTCTGAGCGTTAGTGTTATTCGCTTAGGAGGCTTTAATTATTGTGAAGCAATTATTTCGATTATTAGGTGTAGCGGCGGTGGTGGCGACGAGCCTGGCCGTGCTAAATTTGACCAACTCAACCGCGCAAAATTCGGCTGACCCGTTTGTCGCGCAGTTTACCAACTATTGCAGCAACGCCTTTGCCGGCGGTATCAGCGGCAACGGACGGTTCGTGGTGGTGGAATCCGACGGCGACCTCGCCACCGGCCCCGAACCGCGTCCGCGCAACAATATTGACGGCAGCCGCGAGATTTTCCTGGTGGACTACGCCCAACGGCGCGTTTTCCAGATTACCAACGGCAAAAACTCGGTGCGCCCGACGCCGACGCCCAGCCCGACAGCAACGGCAACACCAACGGCAACCCCGACGCCGACGCCGACGCCTACTCCAAACCCCAGCGCGACGCCAACGCCGACGCCTTTGCCGCCGTTCCCGACGCCGCCGCCAACGCCCGCTTGCGTTCCCTCAACCCAGGACTTCACGGCGGGTCTGGCTGTTACCAATCTCCGGCCCATCATCAGCCACGATGGGCGCTGGATAATCTTTAGCTCTAATTCGCCTACCAGTCCAGACAATTTCGATTTGACCGTAACTGCTAATTACAATGCAATGTTAGCTGATGGCAACCAGGAAATCTGGCGCTACGAAATTCCGCTGGTATCGAATCCCAACGCGGATTTGTCGAGCGGCGTCGAGCAGCCGTTTAATAATTTGTCGGGAGGCACATTTACGCGCATCACCAACAGCACACCGAGCCGTCGGATTCGCCCCAATGTCTCGCCGATTGATATCGTTGACGACAACCGCGAACCGGCAATCAATGACGACGCTTCAGTGATAGCCTTTGTCTCGGTGCGTAACTTGGTGCCACTCCCTTCTGCTAGTCCTAGTCCTACTCCGCCCCTAGACAACTCAGACCTAAACGCAGAAATATTCGTGTACACCTGCAATTCTACAAGTATGACTACGCCATGTAGTGCGATGGCGCAGGTTACCAAGACAGTAACAACCAACATTGTCAACCCCATCTTTAACACCAATCCATCTATGTCGGGCAATTCAGTATCCGGCACAACCAAGTTGGCTTGGCTGTCTAACGCCAATATCGCCATCGGTGGTTCGTCTAACAACGCCGACCTCAACGCCGAGGTTTACACCGGAACTTACAATAACGGCGTAAGCGCGGTGACACAGCAGTTGACGCGCACGACGGCGGGTGCGCCGGGCATTTCGGTTAACTTGCTGGCCCCGGGCCGGCGTATGTCGCGTGACGGCACTTTCCTGGCGTTTGAGTCTTCGTCAAATGCGCCACGCGCCTCCGGCACGCCACAGGCCGCCGCTGGTCTTTATCTCGTCAACATCAGCGATGTCGCCAATCCGACCTTTACGGAAATCGGCCCGCGCGCCACCTCCGGCGGCGACCTCCAGCGTTTCCCCACCTTTACCGGCGACAATACGACGCTGGTTTGGACTTCGGGGCTTAATTTCAACGCCGACGGCACCGCGCCTTCGCCTTCACCCAGTGCTTCGCCAACCACAAACACAGGCTTGAACCCGCGCTTTGTGGCGCAATTATTCACCATTCCCGTCGCTGCGCCGTCTCCGTTTAGCGCGCGCAAATTGACGGAAACGCCAACCTTAGCGGCTATCCAGCACTTCGTCAGCAACACCACGCAGCGCATCGCTTTCAACATTGGCGGCGCCAACTTTGGTACCGGCGATAATAGCGGCGCGTCGCAAGTCTATTACCTGCGGCCCAGTTTTGCGACGGAACCTTCGCCTTCGCCTGGTGTTTCTTTTTTCACCGGAGCCGCTAATCGTATGTTGGTGGACGCTTTAGCCACGCCAACCGCCACGCCAAGCCCCACGGCAACAGCAACCCCGACACCTACGCCAACGCCGACAGGCAGCCCCTCACCGACACCCGTGCCGCCGGTTACTACGGCGACGCCCGTGTTTGGCTTGCAGCCGGGAATGATTGGCAAAATCCGCGCCGGCGTTCCGCTTGCGCCCTCGGCGCAAGAGTTTGGCCCGGGCGGCGGCGGTCAGCTTTCGTTCTTCCCCTTGGAACTGAACGGCGTCAGTGTTTCCATTGGGAATGCGTCTGCGGGACTCATTTTCGTCAGCCCCTCGGAAATTCAGTTTCAAGTCCCCGAAGGTCTGGCAAGCGCATTGACTGGGGCGGGGTTGAACACGGCAAATGCCAATATTGTCGTTAATAACAACGGCACAGCCATCCGCAGCGTCATGAGGTTGGTAAATAACGCGCAGCCGGATATTTTCCCCGACCCGGCCCGGCCCGGCCGCGCCATTGTCCTCAACATCACCAAGACGACAATGGGTTTAGGCACAACGGAACCATTTAATGTCACCTCCGTGGACGGTTTAGGACGCTCAGTGCCGACGGTCTTGGCGGTTTTTGTAACGGGGGTGCTTAACACTTCGCCCGGCGCATTGACGGTGCGTGTCGGGACAACTGACATTAGCGGGACGGATAATATACTTTTCGTCAACAATACCGGCTTCCCCGGCATTCAGGAAGTCTGGTTCCGCTTACCGGCGTCTCTGGCTGGCGCGGGCGATGTGCCAATCTTTGTCTATCTCACCGGAACTGTTAATGGCGGGACATTTTCCAG
This sequence comes from Acidobacteriota bacterium, assembly GCA_043769325.1. Lineage (GTDB taxonomy): Bacteria > Acidobacteriota > Blastocatellia > Pyrinomonadales > Pyrinomonadaceae > JAYVJN01. The sequence goes on along the minus strand of JAYVJN010000195.1, from coordinate 5,994 downwards.
CGCGCCGGAAGACGGCAACCCAACCCGCATTCGCATCAATTAACGCCAACCGGCGATTTTGCTAGAGACGAAGGCCCGCATGATTTTCTCGTGCGGGCCTTTTGTTGGTCGCCATAAATGGTTGTTCGCGGCGGTTGAAGAGCCTCTTTTCTGCGCTTTCAAATCTGAAATCTGAAATCTTTATGGTATCTTCGGCGTATGACGAGCAAACGCGGGGACGCCACCGACGCGCCTCTCACACAAGCCTTTGAAGAACGCCTCAACGTCAACGCCGGCGGCGCAAAACGCCTGGCCGGATTAAAACTGGCGCGGCGTCTGGGCCGTTTGCCCCGCGAACACGGACGCGCTGCTTGGGAAGTAAGCGCGGCCCTCAGCGTTTTAGGCTGGCGGGTCAGCGCGGAGTTTTTGCGGGCCGTGCCGAGAGCATCTAAACGCTTGTCGGCGGATGAATTACGCGCTTGGGGCGAGATGGGGCGGCGGCTGGCGGTGGGCGATGTGGAGGGCGGACTAGCTTTCTTTGCCGCCGGCGCGGGGGAACTTATCGCTGTGCCGCCGGCGGCGCGTCTGGCCGTCATGCGGGCTTGTGAACAGCAACTCGCGCTCTCAAGTTCCATCGCCCTGGAAACTTACCGTTACGCGCCGCAGTTGGCGAAAACCATTGTTGACGCTGTTTTTCTGCGCGAAGTTTTCCAGACCGTTACGGAAATCGCCCGCCGTTCCGCCAAACATAGCGCGGAATTTCTCGCCGCCACGCCCCAAGTCGCGCAACGCTGGCACTCCTTCCGGCCCGAAGAACGGGAACTTTTAGCCGAACGCGCCGTCACGCTGGCCCACGCCTTCGCCGTCCGCGCCGGCGGTTTGGCGACGGATTTCTGGGCCGCTTTGCCCAAAGCCTTGTCGCGTTTGACCCAAGCCGAAGCCCTGCGGCTGATGCAACAAACCGAAGCCTTTTTGGAGCGCGGCGGCGGCGCGGCCCTCCATTTTTTCACGGCGGGCGGGGCCGTCATGCGTTCCGTGCCGGAGGTTTTCGCGGATTGGTGCGAACTGCTGAGGGCGGTTTCAGCGCACGGCAACGCGGCCCTCGTCGCCTTTGTGCGTTCCAGCCCGCCCGTGTTTCAAGCGTTGGCAAAGACCGGCGGGCGCGAAAAGGTTATGGCGATGGCCCTGCGCGTGCTGAACGTCACGCAGGAAGTGGCCCGCGTGGATTACGAGGCCGCGCTTTCGTGTTTTCGTTCCAGCCCGACGGCTTTGCGCGGCGTGACGTTGGAACAATTCGAGCAATGGGCGCGGGACGGCCTGAAATTGCCCGCCAAAGAGACGCGCGCCCGCCGCAGTTATTACGCGCTGGAAACGCGCCGCAGCCACGAAGCCTTGCACCAGGGCGACGCGGTTGGTTTGACTCTGAGCGATGTAAGCAACACCCTGCGCCTTTACATCGAAGGACTGACGGGCCGCGCCATCGAAATCCAGCCGCTCAACGCCGTCCCCGCCGAATCGCGCATCAACGACGGGCGCACCGTTTATTTGCCGCAACAAGTAGTAGAATTTGGCGACGAAACGGAAGATTTCCGGCTCTACAAAGTCCTCGCGGCCCACGCCGCCGGACAAATCGAATTCAGCACGCACGAAACGGAAACCGACGGTTTGCGCGACGCCTACCGTTCGCTGTCCGTCTTTTACGCGCTCGCCCACGAAGACGACCGCGACGCCTTTGCCGCCGGCGGTTACATTTTTGACCAAACGAAAAGCGAAGCCGCGCTCACGCCCGCAGAACAGGCCAAACTACTGGCTTCACAGGAAAAAAAACTGCCCGACAACGGCGATTACCGCCACGTTTTAGAGCTTTTCCCCGACATTTCACTCGCCGCCCGCATCTTTGGCACACTGGAAAACGGGCGCATTGACCGACGCTTGCGCCACGCCTATCGCGGTTTGCGGCGCGACCTGGATTGGTCACACAAACGCCTCCGCGCCACGCGCCCGCGCATTGCCGAACTCGCCGCGTCGCTCGTGCCGTTTGAATTATTGTTTCAAATCACGCTCTGCGGCGGCGCGTTAGACGATGCGCGACAGTTTTACGGGCAAATCGTCTCCGAACTGGAAACCGTTGTGCAGGAATATCTTGCGGGCGCACAAGCGTCCGTCGCGGACACGCTCATGGCAACCAGCCGCGCCTATTCGCTGTTTGAAACCATCACCGACGACAACAAGCAGCAAGAGAAAACCTCGCAGCCCGAACAGGACGAAGCCCCGCAGACCGAACAGGCCGACGCGCAACAGAACAAACGCCAACGCCCATCCGAACAGAAACAGTCGGAAAAAGTGGACGCCCGCGAACTTTTCAACGCCTGGTCACAGCCTGAACAGGATGCCGAACCCGACGATTTGGACGGGGCCGAACGTTGGATGCAGGCCGAGACGCCCGAACAAACCCTGGAAGAAGGCGAAATTGCGTACAGTTACGACGAATGGGACAGGGAGTTGAGCGACCATCGCACGGGTTGGTGTCGCGTCGTGGAAAAGCGCGTCAAAGAGGGCGACGCAGGCTTTGTGGCGCAGACCAAAGAGCGTTACAAGGGCGTCATTTCGTCCATCCGTCACCAGTTCCAACTGATGAAACCGGAGAACTTACGCCGCATCTACAACGAACTCGACGGCGACGACTACGATCTCAACGCCGTTGTGGATTACGTCATAGACCGACGCGCCGGCGGGCAGCAATCCGAACGCCTCTACATCAAACGACTGCGCCGCCAGCGCGACGTGGCCGTCTCATTCTTGCTCGACCAATCCTCCTCGACGGCCCGCACCATCGGGCGCAACCCCTTGCAGCCCTACACTTATCCGGGCCGCCGCATCATCGAAATCGAAAAAGAGGGCTTGGTTTTGATGAGCGAAGCGTTGGAGGCCGTCGGCGATTTATACTCCATCAACGGTTTCACCTCCGAAGGCCGCCGCAACGTCAAGTTCTACGTCGTCAAAGACTTCCACGAACGCTACACCGACGCCATCCACCAACGCATCGGCGGCATCAGCTATCAAAACAACACGCGCCTCGGAGCCGCCATCCGCCACGCCGCCGCCCGCCTCGCGGCGCAAGAGGCCCGCACGCGCCTCCTCATCGTCTTGAGCGACGGACGCCCCTACGACCACGACTACGGCGACGCCCGCTACGCCCGCGAAGACACCCGCGAGGCCCTCCGCCAAGCCAAAACCGGCGGCATCATCCCCTTCTGCATCACCATTGACAAAGACTCCGAAGCCGAACTGCGCGATTTATACGGCGAAGTGGGCTACACGATTATTGACGACGTTTTGAGTTTACCGGAAAGACTGCCGGGCATTTATCGCAGGCTGACGACATGACAAAATAACAGCAGCCTACATTTGTTTTGCTCAATTGCTCAACTTTGTGTGGGCAATGAGTTCTCTTTATTTCATGCACGGAACTTAACGAGATTCTAAGGTTGGGACACGACTGCGATTGCCATTGACCAGCAATACTGTTTCTTCTACAAACTCTTGGTTTGTTAATTCATCTTCAGCGAACTGCCTAATGACATCCATCGGCGCGTAGAGTTCAAGATGGTCATAGTTCGGCTGGTTGTAATATTCGGTAGCGAAATTCTTATATGGCAAGTCTATTTCAACTTTAATCCCGTCAACTTCTGAATGAAAGTTTATGAGTTTGGCTACGCGCTTCATGTACGAAAGTACGCGCTGATTTAAGGCATGAGCGATGCGTGCTGACTGATCCATCTGAATCGTATTGTAGATTTGCACATCACCGCCAGCATCAAGCACAAGATATATGTCCCCCTTATATTTCTCAGTTCTAATCACTGAATCTACATACTTCACTTCACTCAATAACTTTAGCTTTGCTTTGGTCGGAATCGAAGCAAGTTTACCAGTGAAGACCAGCGGAAGCACCTTGCCGATTACTTCTTGTTGGTAGTAGTCGCTCGCTTCAAATTCGGATAACAACCCGACAAACGCCACTTCACGGAAGGCTGCATTCAGGTCTTTAACAGTTGCGTCGAACCGAAGTTTGACGTTGAAAAGAGGGTCGCGTAATTCAACTTCAGTGAAACGATTGTTGCGAGAAACCTTTTCTACATTGAGTTGTCGCATTAATGTCCAGCCGGCGGTTCTCCACTGCGACAACCCGCCAACAACTATCCCATTTGTTGAAGATTGCTCAATGACAGTTCCATAGTTCAACGATCCGCTCCATATTCCTACTTTCTCGAAACCTACGAGCTTACTCGGAATTTTCAAAACAACGCGCGTGCCTTTCGGAACATCAAGAATCCAGCTTTGTCCCTGACTGTAGTAGGGTGACGCCAATACTATGACAACCAAGAAAATTTGCATCACGAAAGTCATAACCATAATGCTTTTACTGAAAAACTTGTGCTGCATAAAATACCACCAATAGTCAAAGTAAATGTTTCTCTGCCTCTATTTCTGAGTTGCCCGCGCCAAAAGCCGCCGGAAAGCGTCAAGATGTGTGTCCGTCATCTTATACTCCAACGTGCCGATTTGGAGTTCCACCATTTTGCTGTTAGCGATGCGTGCAAATGTTTCAAATGGCAAAACGATAACAACTGTTTGGCGGGTGGCAGATTTTGTTTTCTCCTCATCCGAAAGGCGCATATTTCCGACTGCTATGCGCTCGCCATCAACTAAAAAGTTGAGTTCAAGCTCCTCTTCCCGAAATATGGGACGCGCTGCTGAAGCATAGAAAAAGAGTGACACCTTTTCCGGTTTCACCGGAGTCTTACCCGAAAAGTTATATTCGGCATAGGTGCGTATAGCACGCTTGCCGCCGCGCAACACCATCTTTGCGGTATAAACAATCGTTAAATCTTTGAAGCGGTCATACTTATCAATAATCTCAGCAGTTGTTTCTGTTTCTTCATCTTCTGTATTCTCTTCCAGTTCAGGGCGCACGCTAGCGGTAAGTTGTTGAAATTCAGCGAGTGCGGCATCAAAGTTCGTCCATGAACGCTCAAAGAACTCTGTCGCTGGCTTCATGTAGTCCCCTTGAAAGCCGGCAACAGCATTGCCATTGAATATAATAGCGAATCGTTTCTCATTACCCTGTGCATTTATCAAGATGTGATGACCAATGTTCTTGCCGAAACGCCCGCTTTTTTGCGCCCCTGCCTTTTTAATCTCTGACCGTGCGACATTAAAATAATGGTCTTTATTACCTTCTGGGTCGAAAATGAGGCGGGTTTTCGTGACATAAAGCTGGCCCGTTTCGCCGGAAGCCTGCGCGTAGAGAAAGGCGTGCCAGTGCATGACGGGAAAAACAAGTGCATCTTCGTCATCGCGCTTCTGGTACAGAATTTCAGTCGAGCCATCTTTGCGGCTGAGTATTCTCAAAGCTGGTTGACCATTTACCAGTACCGCTTCCGTTGTGCCTTGCAGTGGTGATTGATTAGCGTTAGGCGCATTCTTATCTTGTTGGGATTGTGCTATGTGAGTATAGGGGAATGCACATAAAAGGAATGTCAGAATGAACAAATAAAAGAAACGAGGACTCATTTACACCACCTCCGACACATTTTGTTGAACTCGTTGCCTATCTTAATCTGTTGCACAACCTGCGGCAATACTGAAATCGTATCGTCGTTTATAAAACTATTTAACTTCAATTCATTACCACTCAACAGAAGCCTAACGCATGGATTAACTGGGCGCACACGCTTCGTCTAAATAAACGGTTCTACCGTGAATTTAGTGGAAGGTGGTAAAATCAGCAAATGGTAACAGAACAATTTTTCGCTTTGCTGTTAGATTTTGGTGCTGATTGGTTAGTCAATGAGGTGACCAGTAATCTCGACACTAACGAAGTAGAGATTTATGTGGAATATGTGGGCAAAGCTAAAATTTATGACCATGCCCCGCTCCGGCGTTGGCGGCATCTGGATACGATGCAGTTCAAGAGTTTTATCAACTGTCGTTTGCCGCGTATTAAGTCAG
>JAYVJN010000194.1:0-10769 GCA_043769325.1 Acidobacteriota bacterium | reverse complement strand
GTTTTGCCGACCGCGCAGAGAAAAAAAGCGCGGGCATAGCCTCGTCATTTTCCACTTATAAAAAGCTCAACCAAGGCCCGACAAAAATCAATGGCGCGGATGCCTATCAATTCAGCTATGAGGCTCAAGGGACGGACACTGCGAACCGCCCGCTCACTTATTGGGGCCGGGTTATTTACTTGCCGCCTGGCGTAGAAGGCCAGACCAACGGCGTAACCATGTTTCTCACGGCGACCTCGAAATCACCCGATGTCAAAGGCGTTGACGATGTCGGCGAGAAAGGCGAAACGCCGATAATTCTGAATAGTTTTCGTTTCGGCAAAAAGCCCTGACAATTGTAATTTCAGCGAATTGTAAGTAACAGGTCAACAATAAGTTGACCCACAATGCGGAAGCCCGCACTTTAGTTCGGGCGTAAAACATGGCACACTTGACGAAGTGCGTGTTTCTGCAAGATAGTTGCTGGGTTAGGTTATTTTATTCGCGTTACTAAGGTTTCACATTGACTATGAAACTCGTACTGGCAGAGGAACAAGACGGCGTGTTGCGGCCCGAACGCGCCTTTACCGCCGCTATCATCAAAGTCGGGCGCGACCCATCCGAGTGCCAGTTGGTTTTCGAGCAAACCAAATGGCCGATGGTTTCGCGCCGCCACGCCGAATTACGTTTAGAAAACGGGCGTTGCATCGTGGTGGACAGTAATTCCAGCTTCGGCACGCTGCTCAACGGCCAACGTTTACTGGCCCCGGCAGAGGCTCAGGTCGGAGCGCAGATTCAGTTTGGCATGAGCGGCCCGGTAGTGCGTCTCATCCGCCTGGAAAACACGACCGCTTCCGGTGAAGCAAAAGCGGAGGCTGAACGCCAATCACCTGTCGCTACGCCCAGGGCAGATTTGCCAAACACGCACCCGCCGCCCGTAAAAGCTGAACCAGTCCATGTTACCGCCCCGCAAAGTCCGGCGCAGCAAACGAAACCGCCAGCCGTTCTGCCGCCTGCTCCGGTGGCCCCGCCCGTCGCCTCCGGCGTCTATCTCGAACACATACGCGGCGGCACGGGTTTGATTGAAGAGCGCGTAAAAATCGGCAAAGACCACTTCACTCTGGGCCGTGATCCGGTAATGGATTTGGTCATTGCTACCGACTCCGCCATCGTCTCACGCCGTCATGCGGAAATCCGTAAAGTGGACGGAAAGTATATCTTATCCGATTTGGGCAGCTTCAATGGCACGCTCGTCAACGAACAGCGCATTACGGCCCCAACGCCCATTTACGACAACGACCAGGTGCAACTCGGCCCCGGCGGGCCGTCGCTGCGTTTCCTCGCGCCACAACATCCGGCCCCGGCTGGCTCGCAGCTTTCCGCCCAACGCGCCGCCATCGCGTCGGGCGAAGTTGCAGCACTGCCCGCCGCTTCGGGCCGCGAGTATCAAGGCACGATGGTTTTACGCGCCGGCAGTGCGCCCGTGCCGCCGGACAACGCGCCCGTAAGCAGCGACCAACTGCTCATGCAACTGCCGTTTGACGGACGCGCGGAAATCACCGTCGGGCGTTCCACTGAAAACACGATTCGCCTGGATGGTCTGCAAATCTCTAACCGCCATGCCCGCCTGGTCAGACAAGGCGCAATCGTCACCGTCGAAGACAATGGCTCAACCAACGGCGTCTATCTCAATGGCGAACGGCTGCCGGCGCGTAAAGCCGCGCCCGCCAACCCCGATGACATCATTCAAATCGGGCCGTTTCGGTTGAAAGTGGACGGCGGGGCGGTCTCAGTTTTTGATACCCGCTCTAAAACGCGGCTGGATGTGCTGGACATCGTTAAGCGCGTGCCGAATCGTTCCGGCGCGGGCGAAGTTACGCTGTTGGATGATGTTGATTTAACCGTTCAGCCCAACGAATTTATCGGTTTGCTGGGGCCTTCGGGCGCGGGCAAGTCCACGCTGATGGACGCCATGAACGGGATGCGTCCGGCCACTAGCGGGCAAATTCTCATCAACGGGCTGAACCTTTACGAAAACCTTGATTCATTCAAACAGTCCATCGGCTATGTCCCGCAAGAGGACATCATTCACCGCGAGTTGACGGTCTATCGCACGCTTTATTACGTTGCCAAACTGCGCCTCTCGCGTGACGTTTCCGACGCCGAAATTGACCAAATCATAAATGAAGTGCTTGACGTAACAGGACTTTCCGAACGCCGCGACGTGCTCGTCGGGCAGCTTTCGGGCGGCCAGCGCAAGCGCGTCTCCATCGCCGTCGAACTCATCACCAAGCCGTCGGTTATCTATTTAGACGAGCCGACTTCGGGCCTGGACCCCGCGACTGAAGAAAAAATCATGCGCCTTTTCCGGCAAATCGCCGAGAGTGGGCGCACCGTCGTGCTGACCACTCACGCGATGGAAAACGTCAAGTTGTTTGACAAAATCGTGGTGCTGATGCGCGGCAAACTGGTCTGGTACGGGCCGCCGATGGAGGCTTTGCAACACTTCAAAGCGGAAAGTTTCAAAGACCTCTACGACAAAATCGAGGCCCCGATTGAACAACGCGCCGCCCCCCAAGCGGACAAAAATCAACGCGAATCCGCTGCCGAACAAGTAGCCGCCGACTGGCGACAGAAATACCAGAAAACACCGCAGTTTCGCCAGTTCATCCACGAACCTTTGGCGGGGCTTAAAGGCACGAAACCCGCGCCCGTGCCAGCCAACCGCACGGGCGGCGTGACTGATTCGGTGCGCCAAGTGTTCACGCTGGCGCGGCGTTACAAAGAGGTTTTGTTCCGCGATAAACTCAATTTGGCGATTCTTTTCGGGCAAGCCCCGCTTATTGCCCTGCTCACGGCATTGGTCACAGGCGCGAAAGACCCGCGCGATTTTCCGCTTTTCATGTTGTCATTAGTGGCAATTTGGTTTGGCGCGTCTGTTGCTTCGCGGGAAATTATCCGCGAACGGCCCATCTATAACCGCGAACGCATGGTCAATTTAGGGCTGCTGCCCTACGTCGGTTCTAAGCTGATGATTCTCTCGTTTATCGTCAGCGTGCAGTGCGTTTTGCTCTTTGTCACGCTCAAATTACTGGATTTTCTCGCGCCCGTCATTGCCGGCATTCGCCCCGAATCGGCCTTCACGATGCCAGGCTATCTGATTGGCATTCCACAGCTTATCGTGATGATACTGACCGGCATCGTGGGCGTGGTGGTAGGTTTATTCATTTCGGCAATCGTCAAAACGTCGGAAATGGCGACAAGTTTGGTGCCGTTGATTCTGATTCCTCAGTTGTTATTCGCCGGTTTGGTGGGTTTGCCCGTCGGCCTGGCGAAAGTGGCGGGGTTGGCGATGCCGGCCACCTGGTCGTTTGACGAAATGAAACGGCTTTCCGGGCTTGGCGTGCTGCGCGGCGCGGACGAAGGCGGCGCGCCGTCCGACCGCAAGGATAAAAAAGGTCTGTTGAAGCAGTTGGAACAGGAAAATGACGAACTGATTGAGAACGCGCGCACTGACATCACACAGTACAAAAAAGAGGCCGAACAAGACGCCAAAGCCTTTCAAAAACAGATGCAGGAATATGTCTCCGCGCGTTCCGCCGGCGATGCTTCCGCCACCGAACCCGACGCGCCGGAATTAAAAGAGGCACCGCGCATCGGCACGCCTTCCAAACGTCCCGACGACCTCTCTAAATACGTTGATTTTCTGCACCCGTGGGGCCACTCTATCTTAAATCCGTTAGTCTTGATTTTGATGTTTTTCGGCCTCTTTGCCGCCACTATATTGGCTTTGCGTAAACAAGACATCGGATAACCCATTAAGGAATTATTAGCATGAGTTTTATTATTTCCAGCCGTCCACGCCTGGCGTTAGTATTTTTAGCCGCCCTGAGTTTGACGGCTTGCGACCCTGGTGCGCAATCTGCGCCGGAGCCAGCGAAACCGGCGGTAGTGGAGAAACCAGCAAAACCGGCCCCTAATCCGGCCCGGCAGCGGGAAGGATTGGCACTGGCCGAAAATGTGTTAGCTTCGCCCATTAAAACCATTGACGGCAAGACGCTGAAACTGGCTGATTACAAAGATAAAGTGTTGATTGTAAACTTTTGGGCGACCTGGTGCGGCCCCTGCCGCCAAGAGATTCCGCATCTCATCACTTTGCGCCAAGAGTTTAAGGACGAAGGCTTTGAAGTCATCGGCGTGACACACACGAGTAACGACCCCGACCCGGAAACGGTCAAAGAGTTCGCCCAACAGTTCAAAATCCCCTATCCCATTGGTTACGGCGAATCCAACCTGATTCTCGGTTTGCAAGCCGACGGCGTGCGCAACAATATCCCCCAGAGCTTCATCATTTCGCGCCAAGGGAAAGTAATTCAACGCTTCGTCGGCTTCGGCGGCGATTACCCGCAAACCATGCGTAAAATGGTGCAAGAAGCGCTCAACGACAAAGCTGGCGACTAAATATGAGACAAAGAAACACAAAAGCAACGCGGTTTATGTCAACCGCGTTGCTTTTCCTTTGTGTAAAGCCCTTAATCTAACCTAAGCCGCTCAAACTCATCGCGTGAGTGTTCGCCGGCAAACCCTTCGAGACTGACGCGCTCTTGCGCCAGCAGTTTATGAACGCGAAAGGTGCGGGCTTCACGTTCGCGTCCCGGCATCAGTTCAGCGCGAAACGTGACCCACATCCCCGGACGCGCCCAAGTTTCTTCTGGGATTGGGCCAGGCCGACGGTTTTTGTTGAGCACAAAGACCAAACCCAAGGTACTGACTGTACCCAGGGCTAAGGCCACACGGCTCAGAATTTTCTTGGTTTTCTCTTCCATAAACAGCCGCGCGCTTTATTTAACCATATGCGGGCGCGCCGTCGTAAATGATGTGCCAGCCATTTTTGCGGCTGGTGTAGAGGCTTTTGTTGAACCATTTCGTGGCCGCCGAGGGGTCTTCATAAACTTGCGCGGCGGGCCGTTCTTCGCGGGGATCCACGCGCACAATCACGCCGCCTTGCGCTGAAGTCCGTAAACCTAACAACGCCACCATATCAGATTTGAACATCAAAACAGTTCTGACATCGGTGAGGTCGTCGCCTTCATCATCAGCCCACAAACCTAAATCATCCGACTCTTCTTCGAGTTCGGGCGCAAAATCTTCAGTATCTACCAGTTCGTCAAAAAAATCGTCTTTATCTATCATTACAATTTACCAATCTAAAGTATAGCGTGACGCGCACGCCCGGTTTTATGATAACACGCCCCTGCTCTTTACCGCACGGGCTAGGCCCCGCTTAAAGCTAAAATCGCCGCGAATTCGTCCGGCGTCAGCGACATCACGGAAAGGCGCGATTGTTTTATCAACCCAATATTGCTTAAATTTTCTTGGGCGCGGATGTCGGACAGCGTAACCGGTTTAGCCAGCGGACGCACGGGACGAATTTCTACCGCCAACCATTGTTCGCTCTCTGCCGTTGGATCCGGATAAGCGGCGCGGGCTACTTCCGCTAAACCCACGACAGCCCGTTCCGTCTGTGAATGGTAGAACAAAACCGGCTCGCCAATCTGCATGGCCCGCAGATTATTACGCGCCTGAAAGTTACGCACGCCAGTCCAAGCCGTGCTTCCTTCTTTAACTAAATCGCTCCACGAATAGGCTTCCGGCTCTTGTTTGACAAGCCAATACTGCTCCATAGCGTCATTTTCTCCCTAAAATGCGGTAAAAATCCGGTTTTTTCGCAAAACCTCTCAAAATACTTAGCTTATTGCTGGCAAAATGCGTTCAATATGTTATAAAGACAGGCGGTTAGCAAATCTCACTTTTTAATTATTGGAGGACATAAACTAAAAAATGGCAAGCAAGCGCATGACGCAAGCTGAAACAGTCGCGCATTTTGCGGACAAATTCTCTTTAACCCGCGTCCAAGCAAAGAGCATTCTCGACGAGTTGGCAGCTTTAACCGCCAGCGAAGTCAAAAAAAGCGGTGAATTCACGGTTCCCGGCATCGGTAAAGTCGTGACCGCCAAACGTAAAGCTCGTGCTGGACGCAATCCGGCAACGGGCGAAACCATTAAAATCGCGGCATCAACCGTCGTCAAAGTTCGCGTAGCGAAAGCTTTGAAAGACGCTGTCGCCAAGAAAAAGTAATCATCCCCCGATTCATAAAACAGAGCTTACACTGAAAAAGCAGAATTACGCCACTGAGAGACACAGAGTAACACACAATTAGCGTTTTTTGGCTAATCATCTCTGAATTTATTAAGTGGTTAAGTTCTCTATTCAGTGTAAGTTCTGTTATTTATAGACCTTAACATTAGCTAAAGCAAAGCCGCGTCGCCGGCCTCATAAATAAACTGCTACTCGCCTACAAAAAAACACGCGCCCGCATTAATTACAAAATTTACGTTCAGGCCACTCGTTTTGCCCCTTTAACCGTTTTAGAAAAAGCGGTTTCGCGCTAAAATGCGCCCGTTATGAAGTATTTGCCGCAGATTGATTCCCCAGCCGATTTACGCAAACTCCGCATTGACGAACTGCAAACCGTCGCTGATGAGGTGCGCCAACACATTTTGGAAACCATGTCCCGCGTGGGCGGACACACGGGCGCATCGCTTGGCGCGGTGGAATTGGCCGTCGCCATGCACTACGTTTTTGCGACGCCGCATGACCGCCTGGTTTGGGACGTGGGCCATCAGGCTTACGCGCACAAGATTCTCACCGGACGCCGCGACACGCTCGAAACCGTCAAGACTTACGGCGGTCTGAGCGGCTTTCTCAAGCGCGACGAATCCGAATACGACACTTTCGGCGCGGGCCACGCTTCGACTTCGCTGTCCGCCGCGTTGGGCATGGCGATTGCCCGCGACCAAAAGGGCGAGAGAAATCACGTCTGCGCGTTGATTGGCGATTCCAGTTTGGCGGGCGGTATGGCGATGGAAGCCGTCAACCAAGCCGGACACCTAAAGACGCGGCTCATCGTTTTATTAAATGATAACGAAATGTCCATCGCGCCCGCCGTCGGCGCGTTAGCTGGCTACCTCAACCGCATTCGCGGCGCGCAGAGTTACCAACACTTCAAAGAAGAAATCGGCGACGCGCTGGAATCAATTCCGGGCGTCGGCCAACGTCTGCGCCGCGTTGCCAAGAGCTTCAAAGACGCCGTTGCCGCCGCCGTTTTGCCCGGCGCGTTAGTCAATGAACTGGGTTTCAAATACATCGGTTACGTTGACGGCCACAATGTCCGCGCCCTCGTCGCCGCGCTGGAAGAGGCCAAGAAGATAACCGACGGCCCCGTCATCGTCCACGCCATAACTACGAAGGGCAAAGGCTTTCCGTCCCGCGAGAAGAACTATTACGCCTGGCACGCCACCGGCCCGTTTGATTTGCAGACCGGCGCGGCGATTAAATCTTTGACCAAAGCCCCGCCGAGTTACACCGCCGTCTTTGGCGAAACGATGTGCGAATTGATGGCTGCGGATGACAAAATCGTCGCGCTCACCGCCGCCATGCCCGATGGCACGGGCATTGACAAGGTTCTGGAAAAATTCCCGCAGCGCACTTACGACGTGGGCATCGCCGAGCAGCACGCCGTCACTTTCTGCGCGGGCCTCGCGTGCGAAGGGTTAAAGCCAGTCGCGGCGATTTACTCAACCTTTTTGCAACGCGCTTTCGACCAGATTATGCACGACGTTTGTTTGCAGAATCTGGACGTGACGTTTGCGATGGATAGGGCCGGCATCGTCGGGGCCGACGGCCCGACGCATCACGGTTTGCTCGACATCGCCTATATGCGCGCCCTGCCCAACATGATTGCAATGGCCCCGAAAGACGAGGCCGAAATGCGCGACATGATGCTGACCGCCATCAAACATCCCGGCCCGGCTTGTTTACGCTATCCGCGCGGCAACGGCGTCGGGCGCGATATTTCGCAACCACCGCAACTCTTGGAAATCGGTAAGGCCGAACTTCTGCGCGACGGCGGTGAAATCGCCTTACTCGCTTACGGTTCAATGGTTTACCCCGCGATGCAAGCCAGCGAATTACTGGCGCAAGACGGCATCGAAACAACCGTCGTCAACGCCCGTTTCGTCAAACCTCTGGATTCCGAGTTAATTCTCGCGTTGGCCCGCACCAAACGGCTCATCGTCACCATCGAAGAAGCCGCGCTCATCGGTGGCTTCGGTTCGGCGGTAATGGAATTGCTGGAAGAAAACGGCTTACAGGACAAACTCAAAGTTGTGCGGATGGGCGTCCCCGATAGATTCGTCACGCACGGCGACCCCAAACTGCTGCTCGCCAAATACGGCCTTGATTCCGACGGCATCTACACCCGCGTCAAGGAAAACTACGAAGTCCTGGAACACCGCCGCGCACCACGCCACAAAATAATGGAGAATAGATAGTGGAGAATGGAGAATAAAATCCGTTGGCGCGGTTTTTTATTATCCACTATCCATTCTCCATCCTCCATTAATCAATGCATATTTTATCCATCATTGCCGTGAGCAAGACTTATGGCTTCAAACCCCTTTTAGAAAACATCAACCTCGGCTTTAGCGATGCTGACCGCATCGGCGTGGTGGGCGTCAACGGTTCGGGCAAATCCACCTTGCTGCGGCTCATCGCGGGCGCGGAGACGCCGGACACGGGCCGGCTCGTCTTTACCGAAGGCGTGACCATCGGTTATCTGCCGCAAAACCCGACTTTCGCGTCGGGCCAGACCGTTCTCGAAGCCATCTTTGCCGCCGACAATCCGCAGATGAACCTGCTGCGTGATTATGAACGCGCCTGCCATGAGTTATCGCACTGCACGGGCGCGGAAACAGACCTCTTGCAGCGCGTCACGGAATTGGCGCATGAACTGGAGATACACGGCGCGTGGGACGCGGAAAATAATGCCCGCGCAATCTTGCAAAGGCTCGGCATTAGCGACACCAACGCGCTCGTGGACACGCTTTCCGGCGGCCAACGCAAGCGCGTCGCCCTGGCTAGCGCCTTGATTGCCAACCCTTCGCTGCTCATCCTCGATGAACCGACTAACCACCTCGACGCTGAAACCATTGCCTGGCTGGAAAGTTACCTCGAACGCTATCGCGGCGCGTTATTGCTCGTCACGCATGACCGTTATTTCCTCGACCGCGTGACCTCGCGCATACTGGAAATTGAGCGCGACGGCGTGCAATCCTTTGCCGGCAATTACGCTTATTATTTAGAGAAAAAAGAAGAACAGGAAGAACTCCGCGCCGTCGCCGGACAGAAACACGCGATGCTGGTGCGCAAGGAATTGGCCTGGCTGCGGCGCGGGGCCAAGGCGCGCACGCGCAAGTCCAAGGCGCGGCTGGATTACGCCGCCGATTTAATCGCCCAACCCAAAGAAAAGGCCCGCGCCGAACTCGACATCTCGGTTGCCAGCAGCCGCATCGGGAAGAAAATTCTCGAACTCACGAACATCACGAAAGCTTACGATGGCCGCACCTTGCTTGCAGATTTTAGTTACCTGCTCAAACCCGGCGAACGCATCGGCATCATCGGCCCCAACGGCGCGGGCAAAACCACTCTGCTGGAAATCATCACCGGACGAGTCGCGCCTGACAGCGGCGTGGTTGACCTCGGCCAGACCGTGCGCCTCGGTTATTACGACCAGGAAAGCCGCCATCTGAATGAATCAACGCGCGTCATTGACTACATCCGCGAAGCCGCCGAACACATCGCCACTGCCGACGGCACGCTCATCACGGCGGGCCAGATGCTGGAAAAATTTCTCTTTACCGGCGCGCAGCAATACGCCCTCGTCGGCAATCTTTCGGGCGGCGAAAGGCGGCGGCTTTACCTTTTGCGCATCCTGATGAGCGCGCCCAACGTCTTGCTCCTCGACGAACCGACCAACGACCTCGACATCCCCACGCTGGTCACGTTGGAAAATTACCTCGACAGTTTTCCCGGCTGCCTTATTGTCGTCAGCCACGACCGTTATTTTCTTGACCGCACGGTTGACCAGATTTTCCGCATCGCCGGCGCGGGCCGCGTGCGCGAGTATCCGGGCAACTTTTCCGCCTTCTGGGAAACCTACCAAAGCGAAGAGAAAGCCGCCTCCCGCGAAGCCGCCGCCACACGAACGCAACCCACGCCCGCCGTCGCAAACGCGCCCCGCAAACTGAGCTATAAAGAACGCCGCGAACTGGAAGCACTGGAAACACGCATCGCCGCCGCCGAAGTGCGCCAGACCTGGCTTGACCAGGAACTCGCCACCAACGCCAGCGACTCCTATTTAGTCAACCAACTCTACGAAGAGCGCGAACAATTAGCCACACAATTGACCATTGATATGGAACGCTGGGCCGAATTAGCCGAATTCGCATAATGTTTTAGTAAACTACGGCAACCAAATCATGTACAATGCGTGTCAATAGTGACGATACAACCGGAAAGGACGTTTTTATGAAAACTCTCCCTGCATTGTTCCTGTTTTGCTTGTGCTTCATTGCCGCCATCAACGCGCAGACGCCAGGCAAAGGCACGGCCCGCATCAGCGGGCGCGTGACGGTGACTGGCAAACCGTTGGAGCGCGTGTTGGTAGTTTTGCTGCCCGCCGCGCGCAATGGTTCGTTGCCCGAAAGCCCTCTGGCCCAGACCAGCACCGACAACGAAGGTAATTACACGCTCGCCAACCTGCCCGCCGGACGCTATGACGTGACGCCGCGCGCGCCCGCCTATATCGTCACCAATACCAAGCCGCGCGAAACCTACGTCGCTCCGTTAGGCCAGGCGATAACCGTCAAAGATGGCGAGGAAGCCAAAGA
>JAYVJN010000193.1:0-4823 GCA_043769325.1 Acidobacteriota bacterium | reverse complement strand
GCCGGCGCGTTGTTGTCGCGCAGCCAGACGTTAGGGCCGGCGGCGCGGCGCGTGATGCTCGGTTGTGGTGTGGCAGATGACATCGTTTTAACAAAATGGTCAAACCATTGAGCTTAAATTACGATTTGATTTAATCATATTCCGCCATTCTAAGCAAGTCTTATTTGCCCTAAGTTATGAGCTATTTATAATAACTTGACAGGAATATAAGGCAATGGTAAATAAAGACAGTTATAACGAATTGGTCTGACCGCTTGAAAATAATGAGGATTTACCATTTATGAACCCGCAGAGGCAAGCTGATTTGTCGCAGCTAGTTTTTCGCGCCACCAACCGGCAGGCGGGCCGCACTTTGTCCGTCACGCCGGACAATAGCGCGATGAAACATTTGCGCTATGGCCGCATCATCTTAAACGCAGAGACGCCGCAAGTAACTTTTTCAACGGAAAAATGCGAAAGTGGCCTGATTTGTCTTTCCGGCGCGGCGCGCGTAAGCGTGGCCGGCGAGACGCACGAGTTGGGCCGCTACGACGCGATTTATTTGCCGCCCGCTTCCGAAGTTGAAATCAGCGCGGACAGAGCGGCGGATTTTGTCGAATGCGCGGCGGAAGTGCAGGGAACTTACCCCGTGCAAGTGGTTCATTACGCGGATGTGGAGCAAGACCCCGCGCTCAAATTCTCCGCCGGCGGCGACAATAACCAACGCACTATCAACATCTTGCTTGGCAAAAACGTAGAAGCGGGCCGCATCCTGGCCGGCGTCACGCAATCACAGCCGGGCCATTGGACGAGTTGGCCCCCGCACGAACACGCCGCCATGCTCGAAGAGCTTTACGTCTATTACGATATGCCCGCGCCTTCGTTCGGCGTGCAATTCGTTTACACTGACACGGAACAGCCGGAACTCGCGGTCATGGTGCGCGACGGCGACGCCGTGCTGATGCCGCAAGGTTTTCACCCCAACGTAGCCATTCCCGGCTACCCGATAAATTTCGTCTGGATGATGGCGGCCCACCGCGAAACCGTTGACCGGCAATTCGGCGTGGTTACGGTGCAACCAGGCTTAGACGGCAGCGGTTCGGGCCTCGAAGCCAGCCGGAAGTAATCTGGGGCCGCAGACATCTTGTCTGCATCGGACGCGCCGCCGGCGCGTCGCGGTTTTTGGTTAAGGGGCGCGTTAGCGACGCTCATGCAGACAAGATGTCTGCGGCCCCAGCGATAAAGGAATTTCTATGACACCTGCTCAAAACACTATTCCGAAGGCCGGAAATTTCCGTTGGGTTATCTGCGCGTTGCTCTTTTTCGCGGCGACGATTAACTACATAGACCGCCAGGTGATAGGCATTCTCAAGCCGACGCTGCAAGCGGAAATCGGGTTTAACGAAGAGCAGTACGCCTGGATTGTCTTTTCGTTTCAAGGGGCCTACGCGATTGGTCTGTTGCTGGTCGGGCGTTTGATGGACTGGCTGGGCACGCGCAAAGGCTTTAGTATCGCCATTATCTTTTGGAGCATCGCGGCGGCGGTTCACGCCCTGGCCAGCAGCGTCATGGGTTTTGCGGCGGCGCGGTTTATGCTTGGTTTGGGCGAGGCCGGCAACTTTCCGGCTTCGATAAAAACCGTCGCGGAGTGGTTTCCCAAAAAAGAGCGCGCGTTGGCGACAGGCATTTTCAACTCCGGCACGAATGTCGGCGCGTTGGCGACGCCTTTGCTAGTGCCAATCATTGTCAGCTATTGGGGTTGGCAGTGGGCCTTTATTCTGACGGGCGCGCTCGGTTTTATCTGGCTGGCGGCGTGGTGGGCGATATACCGCAAACCGGAAGAACATCCGCGCCTTTCCGCCGGCGAACTGGCCTATATCCAAAGCGACCCCCCCGACCCCGAAGTGAAAATCCCCTGGGCCAAACTCTTACCGCATCGCCAGACTTGGGCGTTTGCCGCCGGCAAATTTCTCACAGACCCCATTTGGTGGGTGTATCTCTTTTGGTTGCCGGACTTTCTGAATAAACAGCACGGTTTGAGTCTGAAACAATTTGGTCTGCCTCTGGCGACGATTTACATCATCGCGGACATTGGCAGCATCGGCGGCGGCTGGCTCAGTTCGACGCTCATCAAGCGCGGTTGGACGGTCAACGCCGGACGCAAAACCGCCATGCTCATCTGCGCTTTGTGTGTGACGCCCATCGTTTTCGCGGCAAAAACAAAGAGTTTGTGGACGGCGGTAATTTTAATCGGCATCGCCGCCGCCGCGCATCAGGGTTGGTCAGCCAACATTTTTACGATGACCTCGGATATGTTCCCGCGCCGCGCCGTCGGTTCGGTGGTGGGCATCGGCGGGATGTGCGGCAGCATCGGTGGCATGATTATCGCCTGGGTGGTTGGGCAAATTCTGCAACGCACGGGCAGTTACGTCCCCATTTTTATCATCGCGGCCTCGGCCTATCTCTTTGCGTTGCTTATAATTCACCTGCTCGCGCCGCGCCTGGAACCGGCCCAACTGGAAGCATGATTCTCAACCAATTCAAACCGGACGGCCAGGTCGCTTTGGTGACGGGCGCGTCGGCGGGTTTGGGCGCGGCGATTGCCGTTGCTTTGGCCGAAGCGGGCGCGGATGTGGCCTGTCATGGCAACACGCGCCCGCCGGATAAGACCTGCGAACAGATAACCGCGTTGAGCCGTCGCGCCTACGCCGTGACGGGCGATTTGGCGCAACGCGAGACGCCGCAAGCCTTGATAGAACAGACCTTACAGCATTTCGGCCAACTCGACATACTAATAAACAATGCCGGCGCGATTCGCCGCCCGCCCGCCGCAAGTAAATATCTGCACGGCCACGTTTTAGTTGTGGACGGCGGCTGGCTGGGGCGTTGATTTGTGGACAACTTCACAGCTTTGCGCTAAACTCTGGCTAGACTAGCTAAGGAGGCTGCGTTGTGAATACTGTTTCCACTTTTGAAGCCAAGAACAAACTAAGCGAACTAATCGCCGCTGCCAGCGAAGGCGAACCGCAGGTTATTACCAAAAACGGGGTCGAAACCGCCGTCATAATTTCCTACCATGATTACCGACAGCTTACGGCGCGGCGGAAATCTTTGGTTGAATTTCTGCTCGAAAGCCCTTTGCGCGGCTCGGAAATAGACTTGACCCGCTCGCTTGACACCGGACGCCCAACTTTACGCTTCGACGAGGAGGCAGAGTAATGAGCTACTTGCTGGATACTTGCGCTCTGTCTGAATTCACCAAGAAACAACCTAACGAAAATGTTCTGGCCTGGCTGGACGCGCAGCTTGAAGAATCGCTTTTCCTCAGCGTGTTGACCATCGGGGAAATTCAGAAAGGCGTGGCCTCGTTGCCGGTATCAAAACGTAAAACAAAGCTGGAACATTGGTTAGATGAAGTCGTCTATCGTTACGGCACACGCATTTTGCCGTTCAGCGTGGCAGTTGCGCGGCGTTGGGGCGTGTTGACCGGCGAACTTGAGACACGCGGGCGGGTTTTGCCTGTAATTGATTCAATGATTGCCGCTACTGCGCTAACGCGCCGTCTAACGCTGGTCACGCGGAATGTTGATGACTTTGCTGACACCGGCGTCAAGTTGTTAAATATCTGGGAAATATGAGAGTGCGTAAAGCCTCGGCAAGTATCATTTGGCTATTGTGGCTGGTCTGTTCCTGCGTCGCTCAATCTAAGGTGTGGGTTGCTGATAACGGCGACGGGACATATAAAAACCCCATTCTCCACGCTGACTATTCCGACCCGGACGCGATTCGCGTGGGCGACGATTTTTATCTGGTGGCGTCCAGTTTCAACGCCGCGCCGGGCCTGCCCGTGTTGCATTCCAAGGATTTGGTCAACTGGCACATTATCGGCCACGTTTTCGCGCAACAGCCGCCCGCAGAACATTTTAGCAAACCCAGACACGGCGGCGGCGTGTGGGCTCCGGCCTTGCGCCACCGTAACGGCGAATTTTACCTCTATTATCCCGACCCCGATTTTGGCATTTATCTGGCGAAAGCCAAAAACGCCGCCGGCCCCTGGTCTGAACCCGTCTTGATAAAACGCGCCAAAGGTTGGATTGACCCGGCCCCGTTTTGGGACGACGACGGTCAAGCCTATCTGGTCAGCGCGTTTGCCGGCAGCCGTTCGGGTGTCAAAACGGTTCTCATCATCAGCCGCATGAGCGCGGACGGAACGAAATTGCTGGACGATGGCGCGATAATCTTTGACGGACACGACCAAGACCCTACCGTCGAAGGGCCTAAACTCCACAAGCGCAACGGTTATTACTACATCTTCGCGCCCGCCGGCGGCGTGGCGACGGGCTGGCAACTGGTCTTGCGCGCCAAAAACATCTACGGCCCCTACGAGCGCAAAGTCGTCCTGGCGCAAGGCAAAACCGCCATCAACGGCCCGCATCAAGGCGCGTGGGTGGAGACGCAGACGGGCGAGTCGTGGTTTCTCCACTTTCAGGACAAGGAAGCCTTTGGCCGCGTCGTCCATTTGCAGCCGATGAAGTGGGTTGACGATTGGCCGCAAATAGGCGTTGCCGGCGAACCTGTGTTGAAATATCGCAAACCCAATGTCGGTAAGACTTACCCGATTATTACGCCCCCCGATTCAGACAAATTCAACGAGCCGCGCCTCGGCCTGCAATGGCAATGGCACGCCAATTCGCAACCCGTCTGGGCCTTGCCGACAGGCGGCAACTACGGCTTTTTGCGTCTGCCTTGCGTGCCTCTGCCCGAAGATTTCGCCAACTACGGCGACGTGCCAAACCTGCTGCTACAAAAATTTCCCGCGCCGCGCTTCACGGCAACAACCAAAA
>JAYVJN010000192.1:0-2689 GCA_043769325.1 Acidobacteriota bacterium | reverse complement strand
CCGCCAAGAAACACCAGACTAAGCAGAGCGGGCCAGCGTTCCAGCGTCGCGTGCGCGAGTGGCGACGCGGCGGGCAGCGGCGTTTGCAGTAAGTAAAGCAAGGACATATGGAGTAAATCGTGAACCGTAAATCGTAAACAGAAACCGTTGCTTCAAGGATTTAACGTTGAACTTTGAACCTGAAACCATGAACTGCTTAGGCGCGCCGCATTCTAATCTCAACCTCGCCAAAGCCCAATACGTCACCGGCTTCGACGAGGCTGGCGTCGCCATATGAGAGACGGCGACCATTAACAAAGGTTCCGTTAGTGGAGCCTGTATCCGCCACGATGAGCCGCCCGTCGGCTTTCAAAACCATCGTGGCGTGGACTTTCGAGACGCTGCTGTGACCCAGACGCAAAGCGTTGTCTGCGCCGCGCCCGACGCTCAAATGCCGCCCGCCGGGCGTCAACTCCAGCGTGATTTCGTGCGATTCGATGCCGGGCCGCGTGACACGGGCGACAAAATTAACCGTGCGCGATTGGGGCGCAGCTTCCTCGTTATCAACAGATGGCGGCAGGCCGGCTTTCTGGCGTCGTCGGGCCTCGTCTTGTTGCGCCAATTCGTCTTCAAATTCTCCGAAAGTTGGCACAACCGAGAAGGTTTTCGTGAAAATGTCGGACTCAAGCTGAATTTTAACCGGCGCAAGCGTCCGATAACGATGGTCGTTAATGTGGTCAATGGCGGCGGCCAGCAGTTCGTGTTGCAGACTCTTGAGCGCGGGGTTGGCGGCGTCTTCGTGTTTGCCCCATTCTACTTTGAGTTTGACTAAATGCGGGGCCACGCGGCCTTTGCGCCCTTCATCGCGGAGGCGGCTGTCTATGCCGTCTTTAAGCTGTTCGACGAGTTGCGCCGTTGTCAAACCCGTCGGCTCGTCTTCCACACGGCCCAGCTTGCGGTCAATCGCCTCGCCCGCGCCTTCCAAAACGCGGCGCATGAAGCGTTCCGGCAACAATTCACTGAGCCGGCGGCGGGCTGTGGGTGTTTCCGCAACTTCGGTCTTTTCGTTTTCTTCGTTTGGCGTCATTCTATGTTTGAACCGTGATTAAGCAGATAACCTTGAACTTGGAACTTGGAACTTGGAATTGCCGGCTTATGGATTGGGGACACCGCGCGGCGGCCCCATTTGTGGTTTCATTTTATTGCGTTTAAGGTCGCGCAAAACGCGGCGGCGTATCAATTCTCCTTGCCGCCGAGCCTCTGCGCCTTCTCTTTGCGCCGCCGCGCCTTCACGTTTAGCGTCTTCGATTTCTTGTCGGGTTTCAGGGTCTAAGCCGTCGGTTCCGGTGTTGTCCGCGCTATTGTCAGTCACAAGCGGTTTGCCAGGCGCACGGGCTGGCGCAGGTTCTTTAGGACGCGGAGGAGTTGCCGGTTGTGGCGGGTTAGCTTGAGCTTTGGCGGCTTTTTCGCTCCTTGTCGCTTGGGCTTTAGGGGCGTCAATAATTGCCTGCGTTGGCGCGTCGGCTTTAACTGCCGGCGTGGGGTTAGTGTTTAGCGGCGCAGTATTGGCGTTGACCATTGGCAATGTCTGATTAGCGTTGTTGGTGAGCGGAACATTGGTGTTAGGCGTCGTAGCCGGCGATTGTGTGCCACTATTGGCGGCCCACAACGCCACACCCAACACAGAAGCCGCCGCCACGCCGCCGGCGGCAAACTTCCAACGCGGCTGGGAAACGGGCGCGGCAGTATTGATGCGGGTTGCATAATCCTTGTCCGGTGGGCTGTCCTGACGCGCCGGTAAAATCGCGGTGGCCGCTTCGGAAAGATCCAAGTTGATTGGAGTGGTGACAAATTGCGGCGGCATTTCGCGTGCTGCGGCGGCCACTAGAGGCGTGGTCGGGTCTGCGCCAAGCATCGTCGCGGCGTCTGCTTCACCCACTCGTTTCAATAGCTTACGCAACTCGGCGGCGGATTGCGCGCGTTGGTCGGCGTGCAAAGCGGTGGCTTTCTGTAAGATTTGCGCCAGGGCCAATGGAATATTCGGGTTCAACTCATGCGCGGGCGTAAGCGGGTCGGGTTGCGCCCCGACGACTGAGTTAGCGCGGGTCACGGCGTCTGCCGGCGCGTGGCGCGTGAGCAAGTGGTAAAGCGTTGCGCCTAAAGAATAAATGTCGCTGCGCGGGTCGGTGCCGCTGCCGCGAATCTGTTCAAGCGGGGCATATGCGGCGGTGTAACCGAAAATACTTTTGCCGCTGGTTTGCGTCATGTCGGCGGCCTGGCCTTTGGCGAGTCCGAAATCTAACAGAACAATGCGGTTACGCGCCGCCAATTTGAGGTTCTGCGGTTTAATGTCGCGGTGCACGACGGGCGGCTGTTGGGCGTGTAGATATTCCAGCGCGTCCAGCAATTGGTCGGCCCAACCGAGAATCTCCGCCACCGCAAACGGGCCGTTTTGGGCGCGAAAAAGGGCCTCTAAATCGTCGCCCGCGATGTACTCCATGACGAGAAACTGGCCGTCGTTTTCCGTGAAATGATCCATCACGCGCGGCAACGCCGGATGGCTCAAACCCGCCAGCAACCGCGCCTCGCGTTCAAAAGCGCGGCGCAACGCTTCATCCTGAAAGAGCGTCTCTTTGAGCGCGACCATACTGCCCAACCGCGTATCCTTCGTTAGATAAACCGCGCCCATGCCGCCCTTGCCGATGGGTTC
>JAYVJN010000191.1:0-10020 GCA_043769325.1 Acidobacteriota bacterium | reverse complement strand
GGCCTGGGCCTGGCCGTCTGTTACGGCATTGTCACCGAACATGGGGGCCGCCTTGATGTTGAGTCTATTTTGGATAATGGGACGAAATTCACCATAACGCTCCCTTCGCTTGTCTTGAAATTTGAGTAATCTTCCACTTTGCGGTGCGCCAGGAGAAATGCGAAAGTGAATGATAAATCCCCCATCAATGTCTTAATTGTTGAAGATGAAGCCAACTTGCGTCAAGTTCTGCAAAAAGAACTGCAACGGATTGGACATCAGGTTCAGATTGCCGAAGACGGCACGGCGGCGCTAGCTTTGCTTGAAGAAACACGCTTTGCCGTAGTGTTAGCGGATATTAATATGCCGCGCCTCGACGGAATGGAACTGCTGCGGCAAATATGTGACCGTCCGGCCTCGCCCGAAGTTATCATGTTGACCGGCCATGCCACCGTCGAATCAGCCATCGAAGCCATGAAATTAGGGGCTTACGACTATTTGTCCAAACCTTACCATCTGACCGAATTGGACGCTCTGGTGCGTCTGGCCGCCGAAAAATTCCGTCTGCGCTCCACCAATAAACGCTTGCGCCGCGATAATCAACGCCTTCGCCAACAAGTCACGCGGCAGGGCAATCAGAGCAAAATCGTCGCCGTTTCTTCTGCCATGAAAGAAGCGCTGCGCTTCGTAGAAAAGGTTGCGCCAACGGACACCGCGATTTTGCTGACCGGCGAATCCGGCACCGGCAAAGAAATCATCGCCCAGGCAATCCATCGCGCCAGCCAACGCGCCCAGGGAGCATTTATTGATTTGAACTGCGCCGCGCTTCAGGAATCACTGCTCGAATCCGAACTTTTCGGCCACGAAGCGGGAGCGTTTTCCGGCGCGAAACAGCGCAAATTGGGCCTTTTTGAATTAGCCGACCACGGCACGCTCTTTTTGGATGAAGTAACGGAAATGCCGCCGCCCTTGCAGGCCAAGTTATTGCGCGCTTTGGAAACCCATAGCTTTTACCGCGTCGGCGGCACCCACAAAGTAGAGGTCAATGTCCGTCTGATTTCTGCCACAAACCGTGACCCGGAACACGCCGTCGCAGAAAAACTATTGCGCCCCGATCTATTTTACCGGCTTAATGGTTTTCAGATTGACCTCAAACCGCTACGCCAACGCCCCGAAGATATTATCCCTTTGGCGCGTAACCTCTTGGCGCAAATGTCTCCCGCCGGAGAAATCGAAGTCGCGCCGGAGGTTTTTGCCGCGCTCATCAGCTATCCCTGGCCGGGCAACGTGCGCCAGTTGCGTAACTATCTGGAACGCGCCTGGTTGTTGTCGGAAAATAACCGCCTGACGCTGGACGGACTGCCGCCGGAAGTTCTCAACCAATCGGCGGCCCGCTTCGCGTCCAAAGCCAGCGAAGGCGAGACCGCCGAAGTTGACCCGCCTTTACGCGCGATAGAAAAGCAGCAGATTATTACGGTTCTGCACGAAACCGGCTGGCATCGCGGCAAAGCCGCCGAACGCCTCGGCCTCTCTCCCTCTACCCTCTACCGCCGTTTGTGCGAATACGGCATCAAAAGATAAGCCGGTAAGGGAAAGTATTCCGGCGTTGAGAGTTACGCCTTGAGGCGTGCTTGGCGGCGTAAAACTCACGCTTGAAAGCGTAACTCTAACCTTTTATTACCTGACATTACTTTTACTCACCTGCTTAACCTCCTAAGTCTCTAATGAAACATTTCGGAAACAACATCGCCCGCGTGTGGGAGGCTTTGCCGCCAGCCACGCGCAGTCTGCTGCAAGGGGCTTTGCCGGCCTGGTGTGAGAAACCAGGCCAGGGTGGCGGGTTAAGCTCTCTATTAAACGTCCTTGACCAATACTCCTGGCCGCCGCCGCAACAAAGCGAGGTGCGCCGCCTGGCCGATGCTTGCGCCGCAGTGTTACAAGCGCAAATCCGTTCCGTTGAGGTTTTCGCGCAACTCGTCGCCCGCGCCCATCGTCACCATGATTTCGCGCGACTCGGCACATTGGCCGAAATTCCGGCAGAGCGTTTTACGGCCCGCACCATTTGTGAATTGGTGCGCCATCCGCATCACATCGTCCGCGCCATCGGTCACGAAGCCCTGGTGCATCTGCCCACATCCACACTGGCGGGTTTGCTGGTCAACGCAAAGGACATGGCCCTGGCGCGTTACGCGCTGGAACGCCAGGCCCTCGATTACCATTCTGCCGCCGCGCAGGAAATTCTCTACTTTTTGGATGATGAAGAAGGCGAATGCGGCGTGGCGGAATAAGTAACAGCGCAAAAATCAAGTGACCCACAATGCGGAAGCCCGCACGAAGTAAGGGCGTAAAACATCACACTTGACGAAGTGCGTGTTTCTGCAAGATGCTTGGTGGGTCAGGTTATTTTATTCACGTTACTAAGGCTGGCTTGAAGCAAAAAAAGAGGCGGCCCGAAAGCCGCCTTTGTAAAAAGAGTCGTAGTTTAGTTTAGCGCGGAATTACCCGGAGGTAACTCCGCGTTTTCTCGTCTGGTGGTTATTTCCCGGCGGAGAGTTTGCCGATGAGCGTGAAAAGCGGCAGGTACATAGCGATGACGATACCGCCAATGGTTACGCCGAGGAAGCCTATCAGCAGCGGCTCAATCATCGTCAATAAATCGGCGATGGCAGCGTCAACTTCCTGTTCGTAGAAGTCGGCGATTTTGCCCAGCATAGCGTCCAACGCGCCGGTCTGTTCGCCGATGCCTACCATTTGCGCAACCATATTGGGAAAGACGCCGGTGGCCTTGAGCGGTTCGACGAAGCTTTCGCCGCGTTCCACGCCCACGCGCACCTTGCCAATAGCTTCTTCGATGATGACGTTGCCGGAAGTGCGCCCGGTGATGTCCAGCGATTGCAGAATCGGCACGCCGGAAGAAAGCAGCGTCGAGAGGGTGCGCGAGAAACGCGCGACGGCAATCTTGCGTAAGATAGACCCAAAGATTGGAGCTTTTAGCAATAAGGCGTCAATCTGTCGCCGCCCGCCGGGTGTGGCGTAATAAAACTTAATGCCGACAGCCGCCGCAATGAGACCCACTAATATAGCCAGACCGCCCCATCCCGCCAGAAAACTGCTTATGCCGGTGATGATGCGCGTTGGCAAAGGCAATTGCTCGCCCGGCCCCAACATACCCAAAAAGATATTTTGGAATTGCGGGATGACAAAGACCATGATAACGGCAATTGCGCCAACCGCCATGACGATAACCGCACTGGGGTAAATCATAGCGGACGTTACATCACGCTTTAATTTGACCAGTTTCTCAATAAAAATCGAAAGGCGTTGGAGAATTAAGTCGAGAATACCGCCCGTTTCGCCGGCGTCCACCATGTTGACGTAAAGTTGGTCAAACGCTTTCGGATGGCGGGCCATCGCCGCCGAGAGCGTCGAGCCTTCTTCCACGTCTTGCCGCACTTGCAGCAAGACTTGCTGGAAAAACTTATTATCTTGTTGGTTAGCCAAGATTTCTAAACCTTGCACGAGCGGCAAGCCAGCGTCAATCATTACGGAAAACTGGCGCGTGAAAATGGCTAATTCTTTAGCTTTGATTTTTTGCCGTTTACCGATTTTCGGGATGCTGATTTGGCGTCCCTTCTCTTTGACAGAGGTAAGCGTAACGCTTTCGCGGCGCAAGAGTTGGCGTAAAGCCTCTTGGCTATCCGCCACCCGCTCGCCGGCCACCTCTTCGTTCATGCGGTTGCGGCCTTTATAGACAAATGTAGGCATTGATTTAACGACTCCTTAATAAAAGGCTGAAGGATGAAGGATGAAGGATGAAGGTTCCTTTCTTCACCATTTAAGAGATTGGTAAAGGGCGCGGAAGTTACCGTTTGACGACATCTGAGCCAATCCTGACTCACGCGCCGTGAAGAAGTTATTTAGCGATGGTGGGCCGGGTGCCCATCGGACGCCCGGAGGCGTAAGGGCTGGGGTGGCCGGCGGCGTTTGGCGCGAGAGGGCCGCGCGCGCGGGCTTCGTTGCCGGCGACGATGCCGATGCCGCGTTCAATCAATTCACGCAGTTCATCGGTGTTGGATGAACGCTGCATAATGGTTTCCAGCGAGACCTGGCGTTTGTGGTAGAGCGTCGCCAGCGATTGGTTAAAGGTCTGCATACCGTATTTATCCTGGCCGGTCTGCATCATTGAGTAGATTTGGTGCACCTTGTCTTCACGGATGAGATTACGGATGGCCGAGTTTGGCACCATGACTTCCAACGCCATCGCGCGGCCCACGCCGCCCGCGCGCGGCAGTAAAGCTTGGCACAAAATGCCTTCTAAGACGAGGGAGAGTTGGGCGCGGATTTGTGATTGTTGTGAGGCAGGAAATACGTCAATGATGCGGTTGATGGTGGAAGCCGCCGAATTGGTGTGCAAGGTGGCAAAGGTCAGATGCCCCGTCTCAGCAATACGCAGGGCCGATTCGATGGTTTCTAAATCGCGCATTTCGCCGATGAGCACCACGTCCGGGTCTTGGCGCAGAGCGGCGCGCAACGAATCAGTAAAACTGTGCGTGTCGGCGTGCACTTCGCGTTGGTTGACGAGACAGCTTTTGTGGTTGTGCAAAAACTCAATCGGGTCTTCGATGGTTAAGATATGTTCATGGCGTTCGCGGTTAATTTTGTCAAGCATCGCCGCCAGGGTGGTGGATTTGCCCGAACCGGTCGGCCCGGTGACAAGAATTAACCCGCGCGGTTTTTCACACAATTTTTCGATGACCGACGGCAAACCTAAATCGTTAAAGGTGCGGATTTCGTAAGGAATGGCGCGAAACACGGCCCCCACTGCGCCGCGTTGGTTGAAGATATTGGCGCGGAAACGAGATAAGCCTTTGACGCCAAAAGAAAGGTCTAGCTCTAAATTTTCCTCGAAACGGTGTTTTTGCGCGTCCGTCAAAACCGAGTAAGCCAGTTGTTTAGTGTCAGAAGAGGTCAGCGAACGATAGCCTTCTAACGGGCGCAATTGACCATGCACACGCACTTGCGGCGGCGTGTTGGTCGTGATGTGCAAATCCGAACCGCCCAACTCAGAAAGCTTACGCAACAATTCCGAGAGGGTTACTTGTTGCGGCTGGTTGGGCGCGGGATTGGTAGCCCCGGCGACGGAAGGCAGCGAACCTGTGGTCATTGGGATAGACATACTTTTAAGCTGATAATGGGGAATGGGGAATGGGGAATGGAAAATGGAGAATAAAGAGCGGAAAATGGCTAGGCTAGATGCTTAAATTATCCATTATCCGTTATCCATTTTACATTAGCTTATTGCTGTTCTTTCTCAATTTTCGGCGGTGCTTCTTTGGTAACTGCGCGTCCGGCACTGCTGCTCTTGAAGGTGCCCAAAACTTTCGTGGAATCGTTGGACAGTTTATCCGAGTGTTCCACCTGAGCATTAGTCGTCAAGCTGTAAATGCGCCCGTCGGCTTCGGTGAAATAGTAAGTCCAGGCTTGTTGCGGTTTGCCGTCGCCGCTGCCGGTTTGGGCGTTGACAACAAAAACGCGGCGACCATTGATTTCCTGTTCGCCATCGCTGACAACCCAACCGTTGCTGGCAGCCATCTTGTCAATCACGCTGCGGCGCAAATCGCGCAGGGGAACACCGCCCAACGAACGGTTACGCCCGTTGCCGCCCTGGTCATTAGCTTCACGCGCCCATGCGCTGGAAAGCGTAGCCTGGCCCACCGGTTCGCCGTTTGGCCCGAAGACCATGAATTTGCGTTCGCCGTTGACCATTACCGGACGGCTGCTCCAACCTTCCGGCAGATTTACCGAATAATCACCGCTCGGGTCGGCAAAAAGACCGCCTCGCGCATCGGCTTCTTTCGCTTCAAACGCCGGTTGCGGCAAAAGCGGCGGATGGTTGCTCTTAATTTGTTTGGGGTTGCGCGTTGCCTTCACGCCCGGGGTTTTGCTAGCGGTTTGGGCTGGCGCGGCTTTTTTGCGCCAGGTCGCCATTGCTTTGCGGCGCGCCCGTAAAGCCCGTTTTTTCCGCAAACGCGCATTATAACGACGCCACCAGGCGCGGGAATGTTTCTTCATCTTCTTGCGTGACGAAGCCGACCGCCGTTCTTTCAGGCGCGACGCCTCAGAACTAAGCAGAGGTAAAGTTATGCCCACCGCTACCGCAAACAGAATCGCTAAAACTATCGCTCTTTTCATTTCTTTCCTTTTCTTTTAAGCCACCGTTTCTTTGACTACTTCTTCAAGCGTAGTCATTCCTTGCCGCACTTTGCAGAGACCTGATTCGCGCAAGGTAATCATGCCCTCTTCAATCGCATGGCGGCGAATTTCGAGAACCGAAGCGTTGATGAGAATCAACTCCCGTAAATCTTCAGTGATTTCCATCACTTCATAAAGACCGACGCGGCCTTTGTAGCCTGTGTTATTGCAGGCGTCACAGCCTGTGCCTTTATAAGTTTTCAATTCCGCCGCTTCTTCCGCCGTAAAGCCAACTTCTATTAAAGCCTCCACCGGCGTCGGATTTTCCACCTTACAATCTTTACAGATACGACGGATAAGTCTTTGCGCTTGAATTAAATTCACGCTGGTTGCTACCAAAAACGGCTCAATGCCCATGTTAATCAGGCGGGAAATGGTTGAAGGCGCGTCGTTGGTGTGGAGCGTGGATAAAACCATATGCCCCGTCAAAGCGGCTTTGATGGCAATTTCCGCCGTTTCAAAGTCGCGGATTTCACCGACCAGAATGATGTTCGGGTCCTGGCGTAAGAATGAGCGCAAGGCCGAAGCGAAGGTGAGCCCGATTTGCTCTTTCACCTGTACCTGGTTGATACCCATGAGGTTAAATTCAACCGGGTCTTCTGCCGTCATAATGTTGGTTTCAACTGTATTAAGCGACTGCAAAGCGGAATAAAGCGTATTGGTTTTACCACTTCCGGTTGGCCCCGTGACCAGCACCATGCCATATGGTTTTTCGATATTGCGTTTGAATTTAACCAGCGACTCCGGCTCAAAACCGAGCTTGGTCATGTCCAGCATCAACTTGTCTTTATCAAGCAAACGCAGCACAACTTTTTCGCCAAACAAAGTGGGCAAGGTGGAGACGCGGAAATCCAGTTCGCGGGAGCGGTCATCCACTTTGACCTTGATTTTGATACGCCCGTCTTGTGGCAGACGCTTTTCGGAAATGTCCAGTTTGGACATGATTTTGATGCGCGAGATAAGCGCGTCACGCAATTTGAGCGGCGGGTGCATGATGTCGTAGAGCATCCCGTCAATACGGAAGCGAATCCGCATCTCTTTCTCGTAAGGTTCAATGTGAATGTCAGACGCGCCGCGCCGCAGCGAATCAACCAACATGACATTGACCAGGCGCACCACCGGCGCGTCTTCGCTCAAACGGGCCAGGCGGGTCAGGTCGATTTCTTCGTTGTCTTCCTTGATTTCCTCGACTGTATCAGCATCGGTGTCCACGCCAAACTGCATTGAGTCCAGCGACAGCATCTCGGTTGCGCTGATACTCGGCGCGGCAGACCCGACATTAACCCGTCCCGTTGCGCCGCCGCCGTTGAATCCGACTTGCGCTTCCGGCACAACCAGGGATTCATCTAATAATTCAATTTCGCGGGAAGTGTCGTAATACTTAGAGATAGCCCCGCGGACGCTGGCTTCGGAACTTACCACCGGCTCTATGTTCAAGCCGGTCATAAATTTAATATCGTCCATGGCAAAGACGTTGGTTGGGTCAGCCATCGCTAACGTCAACGTCGCGCCTACTTTGGAGAGTGGTAAGACCGAATACTTTTGCGCTACTTCATATGGAATTAAGCGGATAACGGCTTCGTCCACATCAAACAAGTCCAGATTAACCGATGGCACGCCATACTGCCGCGATAACACGGCGGTAATCATATCGTCGGAGACAATACCCAGCTTGACTAAGTTAAAACCCAAACGGCCGCCGTGATTGCGCTGGTGATCCAAGGCTTCACGCAGTTGTTGCGGAGTGATAAGATTCTCACGAACAAGTATTTCGCCTACTTTGGCTGACATTTTTTTTCTCGGTATGAGGGCTGCTGTTTAAGTGAAACTGCGAGTGGGAACGAGAAGCAGTTTTGCTATAAAGGCAAGATAAAAGGGAAGCTTTGTGCTAAATAGGGTAACGGCGGCAATAGCCGTTATAGACAGATATTACAGGGCTGGGTAGGTGTGTGTCAAGACACAAATTTTTCTTTCTTTGCAAAAGATAGCAAAGGCCGCGCCAGGTAACAGCCTGGCGCGACCTTTTTATTTTATAACCTCACGTTACGCAGCTAAAAATAGAATATTTGACTTGACAGTTTTTTGCGCTGGAGGCGCGAGGGAAATTAGCCGGTGGTGAGAACCACCGGAAACAGTGGCGTGACATTTTGCGCTCCGGTAGGAGCGCGGGACTTGCGCTTGTTCCCGCGTCCCTCGTGGGACGCCGACGCGCTGCGTTGCTTGTTTCCGGTGGTTGCGCTCGCCGCTCCACCACCGGCTAATTTCCCCCGCGCCTCCGGCGCAAAAAGTTGTCAACCAACGGCCCCACATCACGACTGCGTAACATCAGTAACTAAGGTTTACGGCGCGTCGGAGTGGATTTTGGATTAGCTTTCTCAGGTTTGACGTTTTGCTCTTTCTTGAGCGTATCCAAAACAGCCACCGCGTCTTGCTTAAACGGGTGTGTGTCCGGGGCTTTTTCCACAAAGCGTTGCAGGTAATTAGCCGCTTCTTGGAATTTGATTTTATCGTTGGCTATGTAAGCCA
Organism: Acidobacteriota bacterium; assembly: GCA_043769325.1. Taxonomy (GTDB): domain Bacteria; phylum Acidobacteriota; class Blastocatellia; order Pyrinomonadales; family Pyrinomonadaceae; genus JAYVJN01. Next base: position 1,263 of record JAYVJN010000191.1, on the reverse strand, counting down.
AGTTGAACAAAGCCATCCCGCAACGCACCAAAGCTTCAGGGTTGTCCGGCTGATCCACCAATACTTTTTGATATTCCGCCAAAGCTTTATCAAAAACATTGGCGTCGAAAATCATGCCCGCCAGGTCGAGTTGCGATTTGGATTTTTTGGCAGGGTCTATCTCAATCGCCAGGTATTCCTGGTAAGCGGCAATGCCGGCATCCACCTGCGAGGCGTCAACTTTAGTCACGAACAAACGCATACATTCAGCGCGCACCGAGATAGCCGCAAACTTATTGCTGTTATAGCTGGTTTGCGCCGCCGCGTCAGTAGGCGGAGTTTGCGCCTTGAGCATATCTACTGCTTTAGTGGCGGTTTCTGCCGCCGCGCGAAAGTCGTTGCGGGCCGCTTCTAAGGCTGCCGATTTTGCGTCATTGTCGCTAACAACAGTAGAATTATTGAAGTTAGCCACGCCGCGCCCTTTCAAAGCGACGGCTTTGTTGGTGAGCAACGCGGGCTGTTCTGCGTCTGCCGCCAAGCCTTCGTCATATTGCGCGATAGAAGCGGAAAAATGTTTTTTGGCTTCTTCGTAATTTTTCGCCGAAAGCGCGGTATTGCCTAAACTAAGCGCCTCGCCGCCGGCCTTGAAGGTGCGATTCAAAACAGCATTTGACTCTTCAACCTTCTTATTCTTGTCCATTATTTCGCGGTTCTTAGCTTCCGCTTCTTCGCGTTTCTTTTTGTCCGCCGCGCTTTCGCCGCCACCGGAGGCTGGCTTCGCGGCGCCGCCTTTGGCTGCCGTTTTAGCTTCGGCTTCGGTGTAGCGCTTGCCGTCGCCGGCGCTGATGGTGAGTTTTTTTTCATCTTCGCCAACCCGGATATTCGCCAAAATGTCCGGCGAGAAATTCGGCGCGCTGGCGGTGATAACATATGTGCCTACAAACGGTAGGCCGGCAAAAGCGAACTCGCCTTTCTTATTGGTTTTGGTGTTGTATTTGCCGGGCAAATCGGTACGGTAAACGTCAATTTGCGCTTCGGCGACGGGCGTGTCTTTGCCGTCCGCGCCTTTTGTTACGACAACTCCGCGCATAGGGCCGGTTTGCGCGAGGGCGGCGGTTGCGCCCACGAGTAGCAGCGTGAGCGTTAAAATAGCATTATTAAAGTAGTTGCGACGCATCGGTAATCTCCTCCAAAGCTGTGTCAAATTCCCGTTAGGGGGAAAGCGTGCCATGAGATGCTAACGGGCTGTTGCCGGTTGGTTGCCGTGAAAAAAAATCAAGCTTT
>JAYVJN010000190.1:0-9914 GCA_043769325.1 Acidobacteriota bacterium | reverse complement strand
TTGAACTATTGAAAGAGTTTAACGAATCCATTGTGGAATCGGTCAATGTCGGTTTGATTGCCGTAGAAGTTGACGGGCGCGTGACGGGTTGCAACTCCGCGCTGGAAGAGATGCTCGGCATTGAACGTAGTGCCGCCATCGGGCAGCAAGTGGAAAACCTGTTCGCCGCAGACTTTGCGGTAACATTGCGCGAAGCCCTCGGCCCGGCGGCGTGGCAATTACGCGAATTACGCAACCTCTACAAGCTACACACCGGCACGCGCGAAGGCCGCCCGTTAATTTTGAACGTCGCGCTGGCCCCGCTTCGCGCCGGCGCATCCGGGCGCAACGGCGCGTTAGTCGTTATCGAAGACGTGACTTCGCGTGTGCAACTCGAAGAACAACTCCAACAACGCGAGAAACTTTCCAGCATCGGCTTGCTGGCGGCGGGCGTCGCGCATGAGGTCAACACGCCGCTCACGGGCATTTCGTCCTATACGCAAATGCTGCTCGGCATGGTGCCGGACACCGACCCCAAACACGCTCTGCTCCACAAAATGCAGCGACAAAACGAACGCGCCTCGAATATCGTCACCAATCTCTTAAATTTCTCACGGGCCGGGGCCAACGCGGAGTTTAACGAATTGGACGTGCACCGCGTGCTCGACGATACGATGCAACTCTTAGACCCGCAGATGCGCGGCAGCCAAGTCACCGTCACGCGCCAATATGCCGACCATCTGCCGCCGGTTTTCGGTAACGCCGGCAAACTGCAACAAGTTTTCACCAACCTCATTCTCAACGCCCGCGACGCTCTGCCCGAAGGCGGCAGCATTACGCTTGCCACCGCTTTACAAGCCGACGGGCATATCAGCATTACCGTCACTGACAACGGCATCGGCATCGCGCCGGAAAACCTGGCGAAAATATTTGACCCCTTTTTCACCACTAAAGAGGTCGGGCGCGGCACCGGTCTCGGCCTCGCCGTTACCTACGGCCTGGTGCAAGAACACTCCGGCAACATCAGCGTCGAAAGCACGCCTCACGACGGCACATCTTTCAGTGTCACCATTCCCCAAGCCCATCGCCTCGCCCGGCCCGCCGGCGGCGAATAAAAAAACCGATAAAAGCCAAAGGCCCTTAGCCCTGAAAATCGCACAATCAGAGAAGCGTTTATTCGGTGAATAAGCTATACTGCCTTCGGTGCGCGCATACTTTTACGGGGGACGGTTTTCGCATGAAATGGATTAAGCTGGCAATTTTCTTTCTTTTTACTCTATCTTTTACGCTTTTCTACAGCTTACGGCAGAATCTTACGGCAGTTCACGGGCAAGGCGGTTCGTTGGCGGTTCCGACGGGCGTAACGGCTTCTGACGGGGCTTACGCCAACAAGGTGGGCGTGCTTTGGGATGCCATTCGCGGGGCCACCGCCTATCGCATTTTCCGCAACACGGTCAACAACACCGCTACCGCCAACGATGTCGGAACAACTCAGGCCAACTACTTTTTTGACGCCACCGCCGCGACTAGCCAGAACTATTTTTACTGGGTGCGGGCGGAAAACGGTGGATTGATGAGCGGGTTTAGCCAGCCCGACCAAGGCGTGCGCGCCGTTGGCGTAATCGAACCTTCGCCTTTTCCGGCGCTGGAACCGCCGCCGGCCCCGCCCGGCAATCCGGTGACCGCCGCCAAGACCTTTCTCGGCAAAACGCTCTTCTGGGATGAGCAACTTTCTTCCACGCGCACCGTCTCTTGCGGCACTTGCCACCATGCGGGCAATGGCGGTTCCGACCCGCGTTCCAAAACGCAAGTGGCCCGCGCCACTAACCCTGGCCCTGACGGGCAACCCGGCACGGCAGACGACGTGGTGGGTTCGCCTGGCGTGGTTCTCAGCAATGCCGACGGCTCTTATAACGCCTCCGCGACTTTCAACCTCAATGAACAAGTGACGGGCCGCAAAGCCAATTCCTTTGTCAACGCCGGTTATTCAAACTCGCTCTTTTGGGACGGACGCGCGGCGGAAGTGCTGCGCGACCCGATTACTAACGAAGTGGTTTTGACCAGCGGGGCCGCGTTGGAAAGCCAGATTTTAGGGCCGCCCTTGAGCGAAACGGAAATGGCCCACACCGGGCGCAACTGGGGCGATGTGGCGGCGCGGATGAACGTTTCCATTCCGTTAGCGTTGTCGCCCTCGATACCGACGGGTTTGCGTAACTGGATTGACAACCGCAATTACGCACAGCTTTTTGAAGAAGCCTTTGGCACGCCGGAAGTGACGCCGGCGCGAATTGCGCTGGCGATTGCCACCTACGAGCGCACCCTTTTTTCCGACCAGACGCCGATGGATAGGGCCGCCCAGCAGATTGAGCCGCTCACGGCGCAGGAACAGGCCGGGCTGCAGGTTTTTACCGGTAACGTCTGTAACCTGTGCCATGCAGGTTCTTTGCTGGCAGAAAACGAGTTTCACAATATCGGCGTGCGCCCGATAAACGAAGACGCCGGGCGTTTTATTCTCACCGGAAGCCCCGACCTTTTATCGTCGTTCCGCACGCCGGGCCTGCGTAACGTCGAATTGCGCGGCCCCTTTATGCACAACGGGCGGTTCAGCACATTGGAAGACGTAATTGAGTTTTACAATCGGGGCGGGGATTTTGACGCGCCGAATATCAACCGCAATGTCATTCGCCCGATGGAACTGAGCGCGGCGGACAAAGCCAGTCTGCTGGCCTTTTTGAAACGCCCTTTGACCGACCCGCGCGTCGCCGCCGAATTGCCGCCCTTTGACCGCCCCGCGCTTTACCTGGAATCCAATCGTGTGCCGGTAATATCGGGTACAGGGCGCGTCGGCGCGGGTAATCTGACGCCCAAAGTAACCGCGCTTGAGCCGCCTTTGCTGGGCAACCCTAAGTTTACTGTTGGAGTTTCCAACGCCGCGCCGGGCGCAAACGCGGTCTTGGTGATTGACGACAACGACCCCGGCGTGGGCAGTTCGATACCGGCGACGGGTTCCTTGGCCCGCGTGGCGGTCAATCTCTCCGGCGCGGGCGCGGGGCGCGGGTTTGGTTCGGTGAGCCTGGCCTTGCCAACCAATTCGTCGTTTGTGGGCCGCGCCTTTGCTGGCCGTTGGTACGTCACGGACGCCGCCGCCGCCAATGGCTTCGCGGTTTCGCCGGTCTTTCGTTTTACTATTTTTGCGCCGGCCTTCACTCCTTTAGTGATACCCACACCGGCCCCGCAGCCGACGCCGACGCCGGATGTTTCCGCGCCTAAGGTGCAGTTTGCCCAACCCGGCGCAGTGGTTGGCGAAGACTACACTTCCGTGACCCTGACCATTTCCCGCAGCGGCAACACGGCGGCCCCGGCCTCCGTAGATTACCGCTCAGTCACCGCCGCGACGCTTCAAGGATGTAACACAGTCACCGGAGAAGCCGATCAGCGTTGCGATTATTCGCTGACATCCGGCACGCTCAATTTCGCGGCGGGCGAAAAGAGCCGCACCATCTCGGTTATCATCAATGAAGACAGCTATGTGGAAGGCCCGGAGATTTTTACCGTAGAACTAATCAATCCGGTGGGCGCGACCATCGGCGCGACTACGAACATCAAAGTAGCTATTGCGGATGACGATGTGGAGTTGCCGGCCAATCCGATTGATGACTCGCAAAGCTTTGTCCAACAACAATATCACGACTTTTTGGCGCGTCGCCCAGACGCCGGCGGTCTGCTTTTCTGGACGGGACAGGTGACGGGCTGCACGCCGCAACCGATGTGTATCGAAGGCCGGCGCATTAACGTGAGCGCGGCTTTCTTTATCTCGCAGGAATTTCAGGAAACGGGCTTTTTCGTCTATCGTCTCTATCGCGCGGCCTTTGGCACCTTTGCCAATGACCCTCTACGCGCCAACGTCAACTATACCGACTATATGCAAGACCGCAGCCGCGTGGTCGGCGGGCCTGATTTGGAACAGCAACGCCAGGCTTTCGCCGCCGCCTTCGCGCAACGCGCAGCGTTTCTTAACGACTATCCGCTGACGCTCACCAACGAACAGTTTGTCAACCGCCTGTTTGATAGGGCCAATCTGACGCCCTTTGCCGCCGAACGCCAGGCCGAAATTCAGGCCATGAACACGCAAGGCCGCACGCGGGCGCAGGTTTTGCGTAATGTGATTGACGTACCGGCCTTTTCCATGCGCGAATATAATCCCGCCTTTGTTCTGGCGCAGTATTTTGACTATTTGCGGCGCGACCCCGACATGGGCGGCTATAACTTCTGGCTGGATATTTTGACGCGCTTTCCGCAACGCTACCAAGGAATGGTTTGCGCCTTTATCACTTCGCGGGAATATCAGGAAAGATTCGGCGCACAGGTCACACGCAATAACGCGCAATGTGAAAACGTCACTGGCCCCTAAGTAACGAAGCCTTAATAAATTGACCCAGATGGTGCTAGATGCGGAAGCCCGCACTTAGTCAAGGGCGTAGCAGACCACGCCAGACAACGCCCTTACTTCGTGCGGGCTTCCGCACTGTGGCTTCATTTGCGGTTGGGAATAAAGCATGAAAGCATGAAACTGCGGACGCGCCAGCGTCCATAGCTTCATGCTTTTCTTTTTCTCAAAACATATTGGCGAATCGCCAATACTGCCCCGCCACATTCGCAGACTGCCTCAGTAAAACGCATAAAACTCCTTACCCCACAGCGTTTAGCGTGTGGCACGCGGTTTGTAATGGAAAGTGTGGCTGGCAAAGAGAGCTTGCCAAAACAGAAGAAAAGGAGAAAATTATGAACATCGTTGTTATCACTTATTTGCTTTACCTGGCCATCAGCATCGCCTTGACCGTGTGGGTCGCCAAGACCTTGCACAAAAACGGGCGTCCGTTTCTGTTGGACGTTTTTCAGGGGAATGAAACGCTGGCCGATTCGGTCAACCACTTGCTCGTGGTCGGCTTTTACCTTATCAATTTTGGCTTTGTAAGTTTCTGGCTCAAATTGGGTTACGCCATCGGCACAGCGCAAGAGAGTGTAGAGGCTTTGTCCACTAAAATTGGCGTCGTGTTGGTCGTTCTGGGCGTGATGCACTTCTGCAACTTGTTCATTTTCAGCCGCATCCGCCGCCATTCGCACCCGCCTTTCCAACGCGCCGCGTTGTTCACTGAAACCGCTTAAATCCGCGTGACGCGCTTAACCGGCATCCAGCAAACCGGCGATTGCGCTTAAACCGGCAGCGTCCGCGCCTTGTGTCCGCGCCAGTTCCAGCGCGTGGCGGCCCAACGCGAGATAGGCGGCGCGGGCTTCCGGCGGCAAAACGGCGAGATGTTTTTCGATAGTCGCGGCGTCGGCGCGGGCAAAAGGGCCGGTGAGCGCGGCGGCTGGCGGTTGGCGCGAAAGGTTGGCAACCGTGCTTTCCACTAGCGGCCACAACACGGCGCGGGCCTGTTTTTCCGGTAAACCACAGCGCGTCAGCATTCCGGCGGCTAAATCAAAGAGCGCGACGAGATGCCCGCACGCCAAGACCGCCGCCGCGTGATAGAGAGGTTTATTTTCCGTGCCGACGGTAAAGCCTTTTGCGCCCAGCGCACGCACCACAACACGGGCCAGACGAACAGCGCGAGGCTGGCCTTCAAGACAAAAATAGGCGGCTGGCAGGGCTTCCGCGCCCGCCACTGGTTCACTAAGGGAAAGTAGTGGATGCAAGGAACCGACGGCATAACCGGCTTGCCGCAAAGGGGCCAAGGTGTCTGACGCCAACGCGCCGCTGAGGTGTAGCGTAACGCGGCGTTTGCTTGGTTGTGGCAACCCGGCCAACTGTGCGGCGACATCGGCAATCGCGCCGTCGGGCGTGGCGATGATGAGTAAATCGCTGTCCGGGCAAGCTTTTAGCTGCGCGAAAGCCAACGGGCGCGGACGGCCCTCGATAAAGCGCGCCGCTTTTTGCGCCGAAGCGAGACGCCGTGTCACCACCGTTTCAATGGTAAACCCACGCGCCGCCAACGCCCGGCCCAAAGCCGCGCCGAGCCGTCCGGCCCCGATAAAGGAAATGCTTGGCTTGGTGTCAGTAAGCACAAAAATACCAAATTCCCGGATGGCAAACTTCAGAGGCTGCTTAATTCGCTAGATCCAGGAGGGCTGGCGCGTTGGGTAAATCGTCCAGCCATTGTTGGACGCGGGCCATCAATTGGTCGCGGTTCGTCGCGCCGTTGAGGGCCGGCCAGGTGACGCGCAAAGGTGGCACGCCGCCGCGTTGCAAGACTGTTTCCAGTAATTGTATGTCAATATAGCTCAATGGCTGTGGCACTTGGCCGAGCACCAGGGCGTCGGATAGTTCGCGGGCGTAATCGGCGAGGGGCGCGTCCGGGTCTTCGGCGATAAAGGCTTCGAGCGCGTGCGCTAACGGGCGGCTCCAACCGCTAAAAGTGCGTTGGTAAGATTGCAAGCCGTCGCGCAACAGGGTTTTGATGGTGACAGGAAATTGTTGTAAAAGGGCGGCTTCGGCCTGACGAAAACCACAGGCGCAGACCGGAGCGGCCATTAACCTCTCACGCACCGGCAGACGGCATGGCGCGGCGCGGACGGCGGCCAATTCCTCTTGCGCCGCGTCCCAGGCTTTGTGGTTAAAGGCCGGCAACGCGGCGAATGCGGCAAACATACGCCAGTCGTCGCTGTGTAAAACTTCGCCCAGTTCACGCAGATGTGGGGCCGCGCCGACGGCTTTTTCGTGTTCGCGGGCGTAATACTCGCAGTAGCGCGTGTGGAATTCAGGCCAGAGTTCGTGGCAACGAGCGACGGTGGCGGGCTGTGAAAGGGTTTGCACGTCAGAAACCAATGTCAGTAACTCGCCGCGCAAAGTTTCCAGTTCGGCGTCGGTCACCGCTTCCGTCTGCCAGAGATAATCGCGCAGTTGGGCGAAAGCGGGCCATTCGGCGACATACACCTCTAATTGAGCGCATTGATTAGAATAACGCGCGAAGGCGTTAGTCGAATTGGCGAAAGCGTCGGCCACGCGCTGTAAGCCCTCCTCCAATGTGAGACGGTCTTCCAGCGTTTCCGTGAGCGCGTCTGCCGCCATGTTGTAGCTCTTGCGCACCGCGACGGCGATGTGCCAGATGCGCGTGGTCAAGGCTTCATCGGGCAGCGCGTCGAATTTTTCCAACAACTCTTTCCCGCGCCATTCTTCCACCCAGGCGGTTAGCGCGGCGCGCATCTGCTGACGCGCTTCCGGCGTGTTGATAACCGGTAATTTGGCCTCGACTGTGAGCAAACGCGCCCATGCGGTCAATTCTTCGGCGGTGTAGAGCAAGGATTCAACCCGCGCTATGCCCGCAATATCGTCCCAACGAATCCGTAAGTCTAATGTGCGTCGCCCGATACGGTCGCCCGTCGAAGTCACTAAATCAATGCGCCGTTGCGCTACGAGAGCCGCCAAAACCAAATGTTGGATGCGTCGCAACAGACCGTAAGGTTCACCGCGCAACTTTTGATAGACAGTTTCAAACGGCACGATTTGGCCGTCGGCGGCGTCTGTCAGTGCGAGAACTTCGCGTATCCAAGGTTGCTTCAGGGCCTGGTCGCCGGTCTCCAGCGCATATGAGTTGCCCCGCAAGGTAGCCAAACCAAGCGGCGTGGCAAATAGCTGCGCCAATTCCTGCACATCTTCGTCGTTAGGGTTGGCCCCGCTAAAGAGATTCCCGACCAGCCGCGAAACTTCGTTTTCGCCGACATTCTGTACAAAAATAGGGTGTTGCGGGTAACGCGCGCCTAGCAAAGGGGCGAGCGTTCCGCTCAAACATTGGTCAAGCGTCTTAGCGGCTTTGGCGTCCTCAGTGAAAGTAAACTCGGCCCAACCCATAATGAGCGCGCCGTCGTCTAAATAAAGGCGCGTCCAGATGCGTTCGGCAAGCGCGGCGTGAGTGCGTTCAGCGGCCCGCGCGGCTTCGCCAAACTCTTGAAACAACTGCGGTTGAGCGCGTAAAGTGAGCAAACGGCGGAGCGTTTCCAATTCCTCTAGGGTAATGGTAGCAGGCCGCCAGAGCGCAAGCGTGTCAGAGTCTTGGTTTTGCAGTAGGGGCTTGCCCGCGTCGTCATCCTCGCGGGTGGGGCAGAGCAGGGCAACTTCCCAATCAAAGGGCCAGGCCGCTTTATCTACCGGCACCGGCGTCACGATAAAGTTGCCGGCGGCATCCGGCGCGTGCCAGCTTAACAGGACTTGTCGCCCCAGCCCGCGCCAGTGGATGAGCACGTCGGAAATAGGTTTGCTGTTGCCGTCGTCGTCCAACAAAGGCCAATCGGAGAAACGCTGCCGGGCCAGGGTTTGCCACAAATTGTCGAGCGCGGCGGCGTCAATTTCAGTCGCGGCGGCGTGTTCCAGCAAGGCTTCCTCAAAGCCCGCTGAGGCGTTGATGTGGAAACGGTAGCGTTTTTCTTCACCTTCCTCGCTGACGCGAAAGGCTTTTTCCGGCGCGGCGGCGGCGAACTTCGCCAACATTTCCTCCACGCGCCCCACTGCCGCTTCCGGTTGCCCGTCGTCATAGAGCAGCATCGCCGCGCAAATCTCACGGGCCGATGCGCCGCGTCCATCTAAAGACAAGATAAACAAGCCTTTCAGGATGAGTTTGGCTTGCAGCCGTTGCATGATGGGAATCTGAGCGATGGCCTTTTCCGCCAACTCATCATAGACGGCAAAGGCTTCCTGCAACTCTTCGGCCTGACGCAAATCGTACTCGGCGCGGTCAAAAACATCGTCCAGCACGACCAAAGACATGGCTGGACGATTGATGGCGCGTCCTCCCGCGCTGGCGGCAAACGGCAGAAACGCAAAGGTTTGCGCATAGAGACGCACCGCCGGCGCGACATCCGCCACCAACGGATGCACGGGATAAATCGCTATGAAACGCGGTTCGCTCCAGTTAAACCCGCTGACCACGCCGCGCAAATGGACGTAAATATCGTGCAGCGCGGCGCGGGTCTGGTCATTTTTGTGGAACAGGTGAACGTCGGCGATGCGATAGAGGTGTTCAGAATCAAGGTATTCGATGCGGTAAGTGCCGGAGAGGGCGGCGTTAGCCCCGTCCGCGCCCGCGATGTCATCATCCAAAGCCAAGGCGATAAAGACGTTGAGCGATTTTGTAAGGCGGGCCAATTGCGCCAGTGCGGGGCCGTCGTCGCGGCGCACGCGGGCATCGCGGCCCGCTGCGGTGTCAATTATCAACACCAGAGGCACGTCGCTACGGCTGGCGGCAATGGCGAGGGCTGCGTCCGGTTCTTGCCCGGCCCACTGGCTTTCGTCAACCTGAAGGGCGCGCGCCAGGCCCGCGCTCAATTCTTCGGCTAGCGTCGGGCGTGTCCCGCGTTCGACAAAAACGACCTGGTAACGGCGGTTGAGCAAACGGCGCGTACTGGCCGCAACGTGCGGTTCGGTAATCGCGGCGCGCAAATCCGGGTAGGCCGCCAACGCTCCAAAAGCCGCCAGCAAATGGCTTTTACCAACGCCGCGCATTCCCGCCAGCGCGTGCGCCGCGCCCTGCACGCGCGACATATCAGCCAATGCGTCCAGCCAACGCGCCAGCAAATCCGCCGTCGCATCGGTAAAGAGATACGCCGCCAGCGCATGGCGCAAATCGTTGGCGTAGTTTTCCACCACGTCAAACGATTTCGCTTCTACGAAGTCTTTTATCTTCTCTTGCGTGCGTTTCACAGAAAATTTCTAACGAACCGGAACGGCAACCCGTTAGTTTCCCAATAATAGCAGCAATTCGCCGTTTGGAGAAGACCTTATCTCAAGCAACAGGTTTATCGCCGGGGCGCAAACCTGTTTACTTGCTGAGACAGAAGTTTTATAACTCATGTTACGCAGAATGCTTTGTCGCCAACGGCGACCAACATAATAGCGTAGGGTGAGTGAAGGCGAAGCCGTAACGTAACCCTACGTCCGCGAGGAA
>JAYVJN010000189.1:0-9508 GCA_043769325.1 Acidobacteriota bacterium | reverse complement strand
AGAGCTTTAGAGAACGCGCTCCGGTCAGGTAGAACCTGACCGCACGGTAGGGCGGCAAAGCCGCAAAAACCAGGCTGAGTCGCACTTTCAATTACACCCTTTACAGATGGGACAGATGGGTTCGTGCGGCCCCTGAAGTTGCCACTGCAGTTGTAGGCATTAAAATAGAAAGCCGCGGGTTTTCCTCCCGCCCGCTTGAGACTTTGGCGGGGGCGGTTTAGACTGTGGTGTTAAGTAGAAAAGCACGAATCTGTTTCCGGGAGTTGGCAGAAGTTTGGAACCTCACGAAAATATCGCAACAGCTTTGCGCGAGAACTTTGGCTTTGACGCCTTTCGCGCCGGTCAGCGGGCCGTCGTGGAATCGGTTATGGCGGGGCGCGACACGGTGGTCGTGATGCCGACGGGCAGCGGCAAGTCTCTGTGTTTTCAGTTGCCGGCGTTGATGAAAGAGGGCGCAACCGTCGTCGTCTCGCCGCTTATCGCGTTGATGAAAGACCAGGTTGAGGCGTTGGAGGCGCGTAATCTGCCGGCCACTTTTATCAACTCTACGCTCACGCCCAACGAACAGCGCGAACGCATCCGCGCCGCCGGCCAGGGCGCGTTCAAGTTGCTTTACGTCGCGCCGGAACGCTTTCGCAATGAACACTTTATGGCAATGCTGCGGGGGCTAAATATCGGGCTCTTTGCGGTTGACGAAGCGCATTGTATCTCGCAGTGGGGCCATGATTTCCGGCCCGATTATATGCGTTTGAAAGAGGCCGTCAACGCCCTCGGACGCCCGCAAATCGTCGCGCTCACCGCCACCGCCACGCCTTACGTCCGCGCCGACATCGCGCAGCAACTCGAATTGGTCAACCCGTCCGTTTTCGTCAGTGGTTTTGACCGCCCGAACCTCTTTCTGGAAGTCGCGCAAGTCCAGAAAGAACGCCAGAAAATCACTCGCATCAAACAGTTAGCGCGGCATTACGAAAATTGTTCCGGCATCGTCTATGCCGCCACGCGCAAGGCCGTCGAACAGGTGGCGGCGCATCTGCAAACCGCCGGCGTGCGCGCCGCCGCCTATCACGCGGGGCTGCCCGACGCCTTGCGGCACAAAGCGCAGGACGCTTTTATGGACGGCAGCCAGCAAATCATCGTCGCCACCAACGCCTTCGGCATGGGCATTGACAAACCCGACATACGCTTTGTGACGCACTTTCAAATGCCCGGTTCGCTGGAGGCTTATTATCAGGAAATCGGGCGCGCGGGCCGCGACGGTGACGCCGCCTCGTGCGTCATGCTGTTCAACTACGCCGACAAACGGACGCACGATTTTTTTATTGACAACTCGTTTTCTGAAAACCCCAACCGCGCCGCTTTGGAACGCCGTAAGTTGCGGGAAATGATAAGTTTCTGCTATCATGAGAATTGTTTCCGCGCCTATTTGCTGGACTATTTCGGCGATGTTCACAGCGAGAGTTGCGAAGGTTGCAGCAATTGTGTCGAACCCTCGCGCCGCGCCGTCAATGCCGCTGCCGCGCCCGCCAAAAACGCCGCGCCGCGCGAGTTGGCAGAGGATGAAACTACGCTGGTGCGTAAAATTCTCGCGTGCGCGGCGCGGCTGGAAGGGCGTTTCGGGAAACATACGCTGGCCGCCGTGCTGCGCGGCGCGAAAGAAAAAAAACTGCTGCAAGCCAGCCTCGACACGCTCTCGACCTACGGGATTCTCGCCGGAAGGACGCAAGACGAACTGCTGGTTTACATTGACGCGCTGCACACGGCGGGCTGTTTGCGTAGCACCGGCGGCCAATATCCGACGGTCACACTGACGCCTTTCGGCGGCCAGGTCATGCGCGAACAGGCCCGCGTGGAACTCTCTCTAACCATTGACGCAGACGACGAAACGCCCGACAAACCGGAGCGCACGCCGACCCTGGACGAAACCTATCGCCTTTACGAACAAGGTTTAGACATCGCCGGCATCGCCCGCGCCCGCAGTTTGTCGGCGCAAACTATCGAAAACCACCTGGCGGCTTGCGTCAAACTGGGCCGCCCGTTCGATTTGTCGCGTTTCGTCAGCGAACCAGACCGCGCCCTCATCGTCCAGGCCGCCGAACATGGCGCGAAGGTTCTCAAACCCATCCGCGACGCCCTGCCCGAACGCATCACTTACGGCATGATTCGCCTGGTTCTCGCCACACTCGGCGAGTCTGAATTTAACACGGGGACACAAAGACACGGAGACACGGAGTAAAAAAGGGAATCGTGACAAAATAACGGAACTTAGAGACGGCTAACGTCTTTCTTCTTGTCACGGTTTACGATTTACGGCTTATTTGGCATCTGCTATCTGGAATCTTTTGGTTTCCCGTCCTCTCGTCGTACAATGGGCGCGTGAACACGTCCCCTTTTCACGTCGGCAAGCCCAAGCGCGACGCTCTACGCCAGCAATGGCACGAACTGGCCGAACCCTTTATGCCCGATGGTAATATACGCGCCGACGCTTTGGCGCAACTGTTCGCGCTCTACTCGGAAAATCATCGCGCCTATCACAATCTCGGCCACGTCCACAGTTTGCTGTTTCAGGCAGAGGACTGGCGGCAGCGCGGACGGTGGCGCGATTACGCGGGCGCGGCTTTCGCTATCTGGTATCACGACGCGGTTTACCAGACCCGCAACAGTGACAACGAAGAGCGCAGCGCGGCCTTCGCGGTCAGTTCGCTCAACGCGCTGGCGGTTCCGGCGGAAACCGTCGCCCGCGCCCAACAGATGATTCTGGCAACCAAAACGCACTCCGCCGAAGGCTTGAACGAAGACGGCAAACTGTTCCTTGATTTGGATTTAGCCATTCTCGGCAGCACGCCGGAAATCTACCGCCAATACCAAGCCGCCATCCGCGCCGAGTATTCCTGGGTTCCCGGCTTTCTCTACCGTCGCGGACGCCGTAAAATCTTGCAAGGCTTTCTCGAACGCGAACGCCTCTTTTTCACCGACGAAATCGCCAAAGGGAGAGAAAAACAGGCGCGGAAAAATATCGCGGAAGAATTAAAAGAATTGTTGTAGCAAGTAATAAGTAACGCGAATAAAATAACCTAACCCATCAACTATCTTGCGGAAACACGCACGAAGTAAGTGTGACATGTTATACGCCCTTACTTCGTGCGGGCTTCCGCATTGTGGGTCAACTTATTTCTGGCGTGTTACTAACAGGTGAGCAAAAGTATTCCGGCGTTTAGAGTTACGCCTTGAGGCGTGTTTGGTGGAGTAAAACTCACGCTTGAAAGCGTAACTCTAACTTTTACTCACCTGCTTAGTAGCAAGCATTTCGCGGCTACTGGCTACTGGCTACTGGCTACTATGAATGAAATTACTGTTATCGGCGGCGGTTTTGCCGGAGTTGAGGCAGCGTGGCAGGCGGCGCGGTTGGGCGTGCCGGTGCGTTTATATGAGATGCGGCCCGTGCAGCCGACGCCCGCGCATAAGACGGATAAGTTGGCGGAAATCGTCTGCTCCAATTCGTTGAAATCGGACGAGTTTGGCAGCGCGCCGTATTTGCTCAAAGAAGAGTTGCGGCGCGGCGGTTCGTTGGTGATGGAAGCGGCGGCGGCGACCAAAGTGCCGGCGGGCGCGGCGTTGGCGGTTGACCGCCACAAGTTCGCGGAGTTGGTCACGGAACGGTTGGAAGCACATCCTTTGATAACCGTTGTGCGCGAGGAAATTACGGAAATTCCGCCGGACGGCTTGACGATAATCGCCACAGGGCCGCTTACGTCAGAATCGCTAACTGAAAGCATCATGCGCTTTACGGGCGACGGGCAGCTATATTTTTACGACGCCATCGCGCCCATCGTAGCCGCCGATTCGATTGATTTCAACATCGCCTGGCGCGCGGCGCGTTACGACAAAGGCGGGCCGGATTACGTCAACTGCCCGTTTTCGCCGGAGCAATACGAGGTTTTTTACAACGAATTGCTCAACGCCAAGAGCGTGCCGTTGCAACGCTTTGAAGAAACACGCTGGTTTGAGGCGTGTTTACCGATGGAAGAATTAGCGCGGCGCGGGGTTGATACCTTGCGTTTCGGGCCGATGAAGCCCGTCGGGTTGCCCGACCCGCGCACCGGCTATATTCCTTACGCCGCCGTGCAACTGCGGCAAGAGAACGTCTTAGCCGACGCTTACAGTCTGGTCGGATTTCAAAATCATCTGCGTTTTGGCGAACAAGCGCGGATAATTCGCTTGATCCCTGGTTTGGAAAACGCCGACATCATGCAGTACGGCCAGATTCACCGTAACACTTTTATCAACAGCCCCCGCGTTTTATTGCCAACTTTGCAGACGCGCAAGCAACCCCAACTCTTTTTTGCGGGTCAAATAACGGGCGTGGAAGGTTATGTTGAATCAGTGGCTTCCGGTTGGTTAGCAGGCATCAACGCGGCGCGTCTGGCGCACGGTCAAGAAGTTATCACCGCGCCGCCTAAAAGCGCGATTGGCGCGTTGGCGCGTTATGTTTCACAAGCCGAAGCCAAGACGTTTCAGCCCGCCAATATCACGTTCGCGTTGCTGGAACCGTTGCCCGAAAGCTTGCGCCGCAAGGTCAAGAAGAAGCGCGAACGCCACGAATTACAAGTTACCCTCGCACTGGAAGAATGGGACGAATGGCAGAAAAATCTTTAACGCAGAGACGCAGAGACGCAGAGACGCAGAGATTGCTACGGGCGATGCGCGGCATTTTGCTGGTTTTCAGTCTGGCGGCGTTTTCCGTTTTCGCGCAATCGGGCCGCGTGCGCCCGACGCCCGCGCCTACCGGTGAAACGCCGCGTCCCGGCGTAGTCACAGTTGCGCCAACGCCCGCGCCGGAAGAAACGCCTGCGACTAAGGCGCAAACCACGCCCACGCCCGAAGGCCCGCAAACGGTTATTGATGATGAAGTTGTGCGCATTACATCGCGGCTGGTGGGCATTCCCGCATCGGTCATAGGCTCCGACGGTAAGCCTCTGACGGACTTAACCGCTGACGATTTCGAGTTGCTGATTGACGGCGCAAAGCAAGATTTCGGCTCGTTGGAACGCTTTGAAGCTCCGGTCAAGATTGCGTTTTTATTTGACAACAGCAGCAGCCAAAACCCTTCGCGCATATTGGCCCGCGAAGCCGCCACAAAATTCTTCCGGCGTGTCTTGCGCCGCCAAGACCAGGCCGCCATCGTGCTCGTCACCACCACGCCTTTATTGGTGCAACCTTTGACTGACGACGTGAAAAAACTCGTGGCAACGGTTGGAAGTTTCCCTAAGCCCGCCGGGGCCACCGCGCTTTTGGATGCCGTCATGCTGGCCTCCGAACAACTGCGCCACGCCAACGGACGGCGCGTTATCGTGATGGTCACGGACGGCGAAGACACCAGCAGCGAGGTGACTTTTGAGCAATCTTTACTGGCCGCGCAAGCCGCCGATTGCCAGCTTTACATTGTCCAGACGGGCTATCTCGACAACGCCAACGTGCGTCGCCTGGCCGCCGAAAGACGGCTCGAAGAATTCGCCGCGCAAACCGGCGGCGCAATCTATACGCCCTTCAAATCCTCTGATTTGCCACGCGCCTTTGACCAAATCGCCGCTGACCTCGCGCAACAATACGTCATCGGCTATTACCCGCCGACGAATCAACCCGCCGACGGCGCATTTCACAGCATCACACTCCGCGTCAAAAATCACCCCGACGCCAGCATCCGCGCCCGCCAGGGCTACTACGCCAAAGGCCGCCAGCCGCAAAATTAAAACCGCCACAAAAAACAAGGCCGCGACGCGGCAGTAAGCGGTGGCAGTAGGCAGCAAGAAGCCGCGTGGCGTCAACTCAGGCGCGAACCGCCGCCCGCCGTCGCGGTCTGCGCCAATGACGCGACCTTCGCGCGTCGCCAGCAGACCGTCAGCAGTAGGAAGTAGTTACTGCCTACTGCCACTGCTTACTGCCTTCAGCGCGTTACTTTAGGCGCATCTGACTTGCAGTGCGTTGGCTGTCTCTTTATAATGCACGCTTCGCCCGCGCCGGCGCGGATAGGCCAGCCCCTATAGCTCAACGGTTAGAGCAGCAGACTCATAATCTGTTGGTTCGAGGTTCAAATCCTCGTGGGGGCATTTTGTTCGTTCAACTATACTGCCTGACAAACTGAGCGTTTGTCACAAGAAGTCAGTACCCTGAGCGGTAGCGATGGGGTGAACTTAATGCTTGTGGTAATGTCAGAGCAACCCGTCGCTACCGCTTCCGGTACTGACCTGTTTGAGCAGGCATGATAACCTGCTCAAGTTATGCTCATTTGCGATATAACATTTACCTACCTCGTAGCGGTGTGCTATTGATCACTGTTCATCAGCCGAAAAAAGAGAAAATCTAATGTTTACCAAAAAACTTGAAAGTGTCGGGGTTTGTGTGTGCGTCGTCTTGCTGTGCGCGTTGCCGCTTCTGGCGCAACGTTACGAGAAACCGCCGCAAGCAATCATGGACGTTTTGAACGCGCCGACGTTGCCGGCGACTTCGCTCAGTCCAACTAAAGACAAACTCGCGTTGCTGGAACCGCTCCGCTATCCGCCGATTGCAGAGTTCGCGCAGCCCATGTTGCGCCTGGCGGGTTTGCGTATCAACCCCAACACCAACGGGCAACACCGCCAGCCTTATTTCGTCAAAGTCACGCTGAAAAATATCTCTGACGGCAAGGAGACGGCGGTTGCTTTGCCGCCTGACGCGAAAATTATTTCGCCTATTTGGAGCGCGGACGGCAAATTTATCGCGGCGGGAAACCTCACGTCCAACGGCATTGAATTGTGGCTTATTGACACGGCTACGGCGAAGGCAAAAATCGTCAAAGGGTTGCAGGTAAACACGGCTTTTGGCGGTTTCGCCTGGCTGCCCGACCAAAAAACTTTGCTTGTGAACGCGGTGGTGAAGAATCGCGGCGCGGCCCCGCAGTATCAGAATCTGACGCCGACAAGTCCCAACATTCAGGAAGGTTCGGGGCGCGGCGGCGCGGTGCAGACGTTTCAGGATTTGCTGAAATCGCCCAACGACGAGGCTTTGTTTACCTATTACTGCACGTCGCAACTCGTCGCGGTTTCGCTGGAAGGCAAAATGCGCGACATCGGACAACCCGCCATTTTCTCCGACCAAAGCGTTTCACCCGACGGCAAATTTATCCTCACTTCGCGGCTGCACACGCCTTATTCGTATCTCTATCCGGCTTCGCGGTTTCCCTCGGAAACGGAAATCTGGGATATGAACGGCAAAATGATTCACAAAGTTGATAGTTCGCCTTTGCAGGACAAATTGCCCTTGGGCGGCGTCGAGACCGGCCCGCGCAGCATTGACTGGAATCCGACTCAAGCCGCCACGCTGGTCTGGGCCGAAGCCCTCGACGGCGGCGACCCGCGCAGCAAAGTCACGCCGCGCGATAAGGTTCTGGCTTTGCCGGCTCCGTTTACGGGCGCGCCGGCGGAAATCGTCAAGACCGGGCAACGCTATCAAGGCCGCGCTTTCGGTGAAAAAGACGGCTTGCTGCTCTTTTACGATTACAACCGCGACACGCAAAAACGCCGCGCTTGGGTAATGAATTTCAACCAGCCGGCAGCCGCGCCTAAGTTAATTTCCGATTTGAACGTCAATGACCGTTACAACGACATCGGGCAACCCGTAACGAACATTTTACCCAACGGCGAAAGGGTTATCCAGCAATACGGCGACAACATTTATCTCTCCGGCACAGGGGCCACGCCCGACGGCGACAGGCCGTTTTTGCGCCGGTTTAATCTGGCGACCCAGCAGACCGAAGAGCTTTTCCGTAGCGATGCGGAAAGTTATGAATCCTTTGTCGCTTTGCTTGATGATGACGCGAAAGTAATCATCACGCGCCGCGAAAACGTCGCCGCGCCGCCCAATCTTTACCGTCGCCCGTTGGCTATAAAGGACGTGCTGCGCCCTCTGACCCGATTCGCCGACCCGACGCCGCAACTGCGCGGCATCACCAAAAAACTGGTGAAATACAAACGCGCCGACGGCGTAGATTGTTCGTTCACGCTCTATTTGCCGCCGAATTACAAAGAAGGAACGCGGCTGCCGACGGTTGTTTGGGCGTATCCTTTGGAATTTACCGACGCCTCTACCGCCGGACAAGTTACCGGTTCGACCAACCGTTTTACGTCCATCGGCGGCATTTCGCACCTCTTTCTTTTGCTGCAAGGCTACGCGATTTTGGACGATACCACGATGCCGATTGTGGGCAATCCCGAAACCGTGAACGAAACCTTCGTGCAGCAAATTGTGGCTTCGGCGCAGGCCGCGATTGATAAAGCCACTGAGTTGGGCGTCACCGACCCGGAGCGCGTGGGCGTTGGCGGACACAGCTACGGCGCGTTTATGACGGCTAATTTGTTGGCCCATTCGGATTTGTTCCGCGCCGGCATCGCCCGCAGTGGGGCCTACAACCGGACGCTGACGCCGTTTGGTTTTCAGTCCGAACGCCGCACTTTTTGGGAAGCCCCGGAAATGTATCTGAAAGTTTCGCCGTTTGCTTACGCCAATAGAATCAACGAACCGATTCTGCTGATTCACGGCGAAGCGGACAATAATCAAGGCACATTTCCGATTCAATCCGAACGGCTTTTCGCCGCCATTCGCGGCAACGGCGGCACGGCGCGGCTGGTTATGCTGCCGCTCGAAGCGCACGGTTACGCCGCCCGCGAATCAACCGAACACACGCTCTACGAAATGGTTTCGTGGTTCGATAAGTACGTCAAAAACGCGCCCCCGCGCAACAAAACAGCGGAATAACTACACCGTAAATTGAGTTTCGGAAGATTTGCCACAGAGCGCACAAAGGTCTCAGAGAAAAGCTATTGTTGGCTTTTACTCTGTGTTCTCGGTGTTCTCTGTGGCTAAAATAAGGAAATAAATGAACGACAAAGGTTTTATCGGCATTGGCGTCATCGGCGCGGGTTTTGCGCGTAATACGCAGATTCCGGCGTGGCGCGCTTGTGAGGGGGCACGGGTGGTAGCGATTGCCAGCGGGCGGCGCGAGAACGCCGAGGCGGTGGCGCAGGAGTTTGAGATTCCGCACGTTGCCGATGATTGGCGCGGCGTGGTCAACAACCCCGAAGTGGATTTGGTGAGCATCGTTTCGCCGCCGGCCACGCATTGCGAGATTGCGCTGGCGGCATTAGACGCGGGCAAGCACGTTTTGTGCGAAAAACCGATGGCGATGAACGCCCGCGAAGCCATGCAAATGCGCCAACGCGCCCACGAAGCCGGCAAACTCGCGTTGCTCGACCATGAATTGCGCTTTTTGCCGGGCCGCTTGCGGGCGCGGGACATTTTACAGGAAGGCGAAATCGGCGCGGTGCGGCATACTAAACTGACTTTTCGTTATGACACGCGGGCCGACGCCTCTTTGCCTTGGAATTGGTGGTCGGACGAAAAGGCGGGCGGCGGCGCGTTGGGCGCGTTAGGTTCACACGCCATTGACGCCTTTCGCTGGCTGCTCGGCGTCGAAGTC
>JAYVJN010000188.1:0-3355 GCA_043769325.1 Acidobacteriota bacterium | reverse complement strand
GTAAAATTACCTGTTTTAGGCATTGAAAAGCGGGCCTTTTCCGACTCGGAAGTTTATATTACGCCGACGTTTGAATGCGCCGCGCGAGTGGCGGCGAGTGGCGCTCATATCGTGGCCCTGGATGCCACAGAACGAGCGCGTCCCGGAGGCGAAACTTTGGCGGAGTTAATAGCGCGAATCCAAACTGAATGCTTAACGCCGGTAATGGCGGATGTGGCGACTTTTGCGCAAGGCGTCCGTGCGGTTGAAGAATTTGGCGTGGAATTGGTGAGCACAACGCTTTCTGGATATACGAAAGAAACGCAACTGTGCAACCATGCGAATCTTCAGCTTGTTGAACGGTTGGCTGCGCGGCTGTCTGTGCCGGTCATTTGCGAGGGGCGTCTGCGAAGCCCTGAAGAAGTGGCGCGGGCCTTTACAAGCGGCGCGTTTGCCGTGGTGGTCGGAGCCGCGATAACCGGCCTTGATTGGCTGGTGCGCCAATACGCAGAGGCCACTCCACAAGGCGGCAAGAGACCAAAATAAAGCGTACAATGTGAGAAGTATGGCATATAAAAGTATTCACCGACTTAAATTATTGTTCCTGGCGCTATTTATAACGAGTGTGACAGCAAGTATTGCGGCTGGGCAATGGCGGTTACAAAAAATAGCCACCCAAGCAAGTTTCCGTGGCTTGAGTGTGGTCAATAACAAAGTTATTTGGGCCAGCGGGACGAATGGAACTGTTGTGCGCACAGTAGATGGCGGGAAAACGTGGCAAATAATAATTGTGCCCGGAGCAGAAAAGTTGGATTTCCGCGATGTCGAAGCGTTTGACGCCAATCTCGCTTACATTTTAAGCATCGGGCCAGGGGAAAGCTCGCGTATCTATCAAACTACTGATGGCGGTCAAACTTGGGCTTTGCAATTTCAAAACACCGACCAAAACGCATTCTTTGACGCGCTGGCTTTTTGGGACAAAGAGCAAGGGTTAGCCATGAGCGACCCGGTGAGTGGACGGTTTCTCTTGTTAAGCACCATTGACGGCGGCAAACATTGGACGCCGGTAAATTCAGCCAATATTCCTCCGGCAATCGCCGGCGAAGGCGGTTTTGCGGCAAGCGGAACCTGTTTAATAACCAGAGGCAAACGCGACGCTTTATTAGTGAGCGGCGGCGCGGTGGCGCGAGTCTATCATTCCGGCGATAAAGGACAGACTTGGAATGTGCAAGAAACTCAATTGCAAAAAGGCACCGCCGGCGCGGGCATTTTCTCAATCGCTTTTACAACAGCTAAAAAGGGAATTATTGTCGGTGGCGATTACACCAAGCCTGATATTAGTGAGAATACAGCCGCGTTTACTGAAGACGGGGGCAATAGCTGGACGTTGGCAAATAAATTCCCCAACGGTTTCCGTTCCGGTGTCGCATTTTCGCGGAAACATAAATACGCGGCGGCGGTGGGAACTTCCGGCACTGATTTAACCAGAGATGGCGGACGCACCTGGCAAACAATAGATGCAGAAGACTTTAATGCTGTGGCTGCCGCGCCCGATGGTTCCTTTTGGGCCGCCGGGCCAAGAGGAAGATTAGGTCGCTTACAGCCGTTCAACTAAAAGTTTGGGCTTGCTTAGAAAAACCAGAAAAGGCCGCTATCTGCGCACCAACGGCAGAACAGACGGTTTTATCACCTCTCAGCTTTCACTTAGGAACATCTAAAAAATAACTTATCAGAGTTGGCAAACTGTTCTGAGGTCACGCTTCAGCGTGTCGCGCGCTACGCGGGCGTGACAAACTAAAGTTTGATAACGACATTGAAACAGCGTAACTCATATGACGCGACGCCGGTTTTCAGCCCGCGAATGCGGGCGGCATCATAAAGCCCCTGCGTGAGCGCGGGGAAAGCTGGCAAACAAGCCAAACAGCTATCGAAGATAGCGACAGCCGTTCGGCGTTCAAGGGATGCCGCCCGCCTTCGCGGGCTACAAGCCTCTCTCTCTTCTCACCCCGCGCTCACGCACGGGGCTTTATGATGCCGCCGTCTTCAACGGCTAAAAACAACGCTTCCCGCGTAACATGAGTTACTTATTGTTAATGTCGTTATCAAAGTTTGCACTCAGAACGTGTTACAATTTATTTTTGATACGTTCCTAAGTGATATTGTGCCCTTCGTTGACACAAGCGCAATTTTTATGAGAAGGCCCTGCTTCTGCAACAATAGGCGGGCAAAGTTTGTTGTTTGCCATTGACAAATTCCATTGCTTGATATAAATTCCCCTCGTTTCATGGGAAACCCAATAATTTTCAAATTGAATAGTTTAGGAACGCGAATAACCTAACCCACCAAGCATCTTGCAGAAACACGCACTACGGAATGTGCGCCCTGTGTTCCACCCGAACTAAAGTGCGGGCTTCTGCAATGTGGGTCAACTTATTGTTGACCTGTTACTTAGCCTTAATGTTTACTAACGCTCGAAATAAACTTCAGCGTTAATAACACTCTGCACACAGTTGACTCCCTCGCCCTGCGCTGCGCGAACTGAACGATGGTTCAGTTCGCGCTCTAACATTTATAACTCATGTTACGTTTGCCCCCATTTTTTATTGGGTTTGTCGCTCATTATAAATGTAAGTGTGCCACCGGCAACGATTTCCTGGTGCGTTATCCAGGGGCGCGTCAACGGGTTGCCGTTCAGCCTGGCGGATTGGATGTAGAAATTTGCGGAGGAAACTTTTGGCGCAGTGATGCGGAATTGCTTGCCTCCGAGGTTAATTGTAGCCTCTGGAAAATGGGGTGTTCCGATGACATAGACGCCGTTGGCGGGATTGACCGGATAAAAGCCAAGTGTGCTAAAGATATACCAGGCAGACATTTGCCCGCAGTCTT
The DNA here is from genome assembly GCA_043769325.1 of Acidobacteriota bacterium. GTDB lineage: Bacteria > Acidobacteriota > Blastocatellia > Pyrinomonadales > Pyrinomonadaceae > JAYVJN01. The sequence continues at coordinate 490 of JAYVJN010000188.1, read as the reverse complement.
CGTTGCCGCATAAACCTTCAGGCGTGTTGTGGTAGAGCGTTTTGGTGATTTGCCGCACGCGCTCTTGCGTTTTCCAGGCGTAGCCGGCCATTGCGTACAGATAGGCGATGTGGTGCGAGGGTTCGTTGCCGTGGGCGTATTGCCCGATAAGGCCCGAAATATCTGGTGAAACATTTGCGCCTTCAAGGTCAGAGCTTTCCGCAAATAGTTGGTCGAGCTTTTTGACGAAAGCCTCGCGCCCGCCCATGAGCGCGATGAGGCCCGGAACATCGTGCATCACTGACCAAGAGTATTGCCAGGCGTTGCCTTCGGTGTAATCATCTTGCCGGTGTTCGGAAAACTTGGGTGAAAACGGTTCGCGCCAACTGCCGTCGGCGTGTTTGCCGCGCATGAAACCCGTCGTTTTGTCGAACAGATTGCGGTAAAACTGCGCGCGTTTAGTAAAGAGCGCGGCGTCATCCTTCGCGCCAATCTTCCGCGCAAATTCCGC
>JAYVJN010000187.1:0-13536 GCA_043769325.1 Acidobacteriota bacterium | reverse complement strand
ACTTCGGCAACTTCCGCCGAACGGCGGTACTACGAACGCTTGTCACTACCCGCTATTTTCCAATGGCGTACAGATTCCGTTCGCCGCGCATATAGATTCTGCCGCCGGCGACAGCGGGGGAAGCGTAAACTGGTTCATCTAATGAATTTGTGCCGATAACTTCATACTTCGGGCCGGCTTTGATGACGAAAGTGTCGCCGTCTTCGCTGGTCAGAAAGATATTGCCGCCAAAGGCAACGGGCGAGGCTGTAAAAGTTGCGGGAACCGGCAAACGCCCGCCTTCATAGACTACCTTTCCGGTTTTGGCGTCCAAAGCGGTCATAATTCCTCTGTCTGTCAGCAGGTAAAGGTAATCGCCGTAGGCAATCGGCGAAGGGACGTAAGCCGAGCCTTTGTTGTATTTCCAGGCGATGTCCGATTCTTTGAGTTCGCCGTTGCGGCCCAATTTCACGGCGTAAGTGACCTTGCTGGGATAGCCCGACACGATAAAGGCCAGGCCGCCGCCAATTACCGGAGTCGGCACGGCGTTGCTCTCTAAACCTTTGCTGCGCCAGAGTTCCTTGCCGGTAGCGGGGTCGTAAGCGATGATGGATTTCGCGCCGCTGGTTATCAATTCGGTGCGCGTCCCCGCATTTGCCAACAAAGGCGAAGACCAACCCACTTGCTCATCGCGGTTGGCGCGCCAGACTTCTTTGCCGGTTTTCAGATTAAAAGCGACGATGAACGAATTTTTGACCAAATCCGCGTCGCATTGAACAATCACTAAGTTCTTGTAAATCAAGGGTGAAGAGGACGTGCCGACGCTGGCCCCGCCGAGTTTGCCCACGTCCTGTTTCCAGAGCAGCTTGCCCTTGAAATCGTAGGCATAGACGCCTTCCGGCCCGAAATAGCCGACAACCGTTTTGCCGCCCGTCGCGGCGGTGGGCGAGGCGTAAGAGGCTTTGCGGTGGCGGTAATCAAAAACCTGGCCCTCAAAGGCGATACGTTCCCAGAGCAACTTGCCCGTGTTCGCATCGTAGGCCATGACTTTGAGCGTCTGTTTGTGGTCGGCGCCCACGCCGTCCGGGTGAATGCCCGACGGCCCGTAATCTTCCACGCGCATCGGCCCTTTGGCGTTGGGGATGGCTTCGCCTTCAATCGCGGTGGTCAGAAAAATATATTTGCCCCAGACGATGGGCGAAGAATGCCCGCGTCCGGCGACGGGCGTTTTCCATTTGATGTTTTTGTCGGGACTCCATTCGATAATCATGTTTGGGGCAGTGGTTACGCCGTTGCCATCCGGCCCCCTCCATTGCGGCCAGTTTGCGCCTGGGGCTTTGGCAAAAACGGTTAAGCTCAAGAAAAGAGCCAGCATAATTGTTACGGACAATCGTTTCATAATCTCTCCTGTGGCAAATTTGCGTAGTGGCTTTGATTATACGCGAGGCCCGCCCCAGAAGTTTAGCCCGCGCCGGTAACATATCGGCGCGTGTTTGCGTATAATCACGAACGAAACTGCCCGCCGCCCTGCGCGGCCAGCGTTCTGAGTTCAAACTTTAGTTTGTGTTTTGCGTAACACAAGGCGCAAACTAAAGTTTGAACTCACAACTTCGCTAGTCAAATAAGGATGTTCAAGATGCGTTTGCTCAAAATTGCTCTGTTTTTGTTGCTCTGTTTTACTGCCGCCGCCGCGCAGGATTGGCCCGAATGGAGAGGCCCGGCGCGTGACGGGCAATCGCCGGAGAAAAACTTGCCGGCGAGTTGGTCGCCGGCGGGACAAAATCTGGCCTGGAAAGCCCCTTACGGCGGACGCTCGACGCCGGTGGTCTATGGCAACCGCGTCTATATCCAGAATCCGACCATTAAGACGGGCGAAGAAGCCACGACGGGCCGCGAGTTGCTGCAAGAGCAAATCGTCTGTCTCAACGCCGACACGGGCCAGGCTTTGTGGACTTACAAATTCAACACTTACCTCAGCGACGCGCCGGCGCACCGTCTGGCGTGGGCTTCGCCGGCGGTGGACACGGGCAGCGGCAATATCTATGTAATGAGCAGCGGCGGCACGCTGTTTTCCTTGTCGCCATTGGGCAAGTTGTTGTGGGAACGCTCTTTATCGGAAGAGATGGGCTTTTTGACAACGCACGGAGGGCGCGTAGTCTCGCCGATTATTGACGGCGATTTGGTCATCGCCAGCGGCATAACCTTTAGTTGGGGCGACCTCGGACGCGGGCAACACCGCTTCATGGGTTTCGACAAAAAGACGGGCCAGACGGTCTGGATTAGCAACTTCGCGGGCCGCCCTTACGATACGACCTACGCGCCGCCCATCATCGCCTTTGTTGGCGGCACGCGCCTCTTGATTCAAGGCGTCAGCGACGGCGTTGTCTATGCCCTAAAGCCGCAGACTGGCGAACTCGCCTGGAAAACCGAAGTCAGCAAACGCGGACTAAATACGGGCGTGCTGGTCAAAGACGGCCTGGCTTACATCTCACACAGCGAGGAGAATCTCGCTTCCAACGAAATGGGGATGCTGCTCGCCGTTGACGCGCAGAGCAAAGGCGAAGTGAAACTCGCGCAGGCCAAAATGAGCGTCCTCGGCTGGCAAGGCGGCTTTTCCTCGCCCGTGATTGACGGCGACAGGTTTTATCAAGTGGACAACGGCGCAAACCTCGCGGCTTTCGACCTCAAAACCGGCAAACAACTCTGGCTGCAAAACTTAGGCACGATTCAAAAAGCCTCGCTCGTGATGGGCGACGGCAAACTCTACGTCGGCACGGAAAACGGCAAGTTTTTTATTCTCAAACCCTCCGCGACAGGTTGCGAAATCCTCGACCAAGACCAACTCGGCACGGAAACCAAACCGGAAGCCATTCTCGCGGGCGCGGCCATCGCCGGCGGGCGCGTGTTCGTGGCGAGTGATACGGCGGTTTATTGTATCAAAGACAAAAATAGCAAATCTCCAAAGCCTGGAGTCAAGTACACGTATTACGGCCCCTATTATAATTTTTCGGATCGTGATGCCGCCAGAATACAACTCGTTCCCGCTGAGGTTACTCTGCGCCCTGGCGAGAAGCAGACTTTTAGCCTTTGGGTTTATGACGAAAAAGGTAAGTTGCTAATCAAATCAGATCGCAGTTCGGCAGATTGGCAGATAGAAGGATTGCCTGGCAGCATCTCTGAATTCGGCGAATACTCTGCTGCGGCTACCGGGTTTGCCCAAGTTGGCACGGTGAAAGTCACTGCATTTGGTGTCACCGGCACGGCCCGCGTGCGTGTGATACCGCCCTTGCCGTACAGCGAGAATTTCGACGCGCTGGCCCCGAATACGGTGCCGATGTTTTGGACGAACACGCAACTCAAGTTCGCGGCGCGTGAGGTGAACGGCCAAAAAGTCTTGGTCAAAACGACGGAAGGCACGTCTTTGCTGACCCGCGCCCGCGCCTATTTCGGCCCGACGGAGTGGCATGATTACACCGTAGAATCAGACATTTACGCCACCGAACGCCGCCGTCAACAAGGCGACGCGGGTGTTATCGCGCAGCGTTACGTTCTGATGCTCTACGGCAACGCGCAAAAGCTGGAAATCAACTCCTGGCAACCCGAAACCAACCGCGCCGTAACCGTCCCGTTTGCGTGGGAGAAAAACAAATGGTATCGCCTGAAGTTGACGGTAGAAAACCTGCCCGGCGGCAAAGTCCGTGCGCGGGGCAAGGTCTGGGCCGTCGGCGAAGCGGAACCAAAGGGTTGGATGATTGAGAAAATTGACCCCATCGGCAACCGCCAGGGCAGCCCCGGCATCTTCGGCAACGCCCTGGCTGAAATTTATTTTGATAATTTGAAAGTGATGTCGAATTAAGAGCGGGCGCAAGCGACCCTTCCTAACCTGCCAGGTGGGTGAAAGCTCATATCCCTTGAACAACCTGGCAGGTTAGGAAGGGTCGCTTGCGCCCGCTGCCGCCCTTGCCTAATCCCTAACTGCAAACCGTATGACGTGCGCGTTACTGCCTGGTGATGCTGCCCTCAAACATCTCCTTAAACCGCGCAACTCCAAACGCAGCTAAAACATAATGAGAACGCGCCTCGTTGGGCAAGAGTTTGTGCCAGCGTCCGGGCGCGTAGCCGCTTTCCAGTTTGCGCCAACGCTTATTGACGCAGACGGCAAGGTCGGCGGCGGCAAACTCAAACGGCGGCAACGGGCCGTTGAGCGAGATTGTCAACGATAATTCGTCGCAATGTTCCACTATGCCGCACCCCATCTTTTCCAGCCAATCGCCCAAAACCTGCCCGTAATTCAAGCCCGCGCAATGCAATAAGGTCGTTTCCGCGCTTTCTTCTTCTTCGGCTAACTTCAACAAATACAGCGTCTTTGCAGCTATCGGCAAACCCATTTCCTGCGCCAATGCCCGCACCAATTCCGGTGCAAGCGGGCGCGGCACGGTGTTGCTTCCGGTTTTTTGCGTCGCGGTTTCGCGGGTTGAAGTAACGAATAGTTTGCGGCCCGTCTGCCGCGTGGCGCGTTGCGGTTTGCCGCCGAGCAGAAACGTCGCGCCGGGCGCAAAGGGTTGGTTGGCAAAACCCAACCGCCGGCCCGTCAGGTCGTCCACAATTTCCAGAGGCTCCGGGCCGCCAAGGTTGGAGTAAATTTCGCGTCGTTCGTAGAGTTTTTCCCACTCCGGGCCGGGTTGCAGAAGCGTGCCATAAGCTGGCATGAAATACTTGTCTTGCAATAGTTTATCAATAATAGCTTGATAATCTACTTGAGATAATAAAGGCTGGCCTTGCGGCGTGTGAAAAAGTTCGTAGGCGGCGTTGGGTTCAATTTCGCCGGTGCGGGTTTGTTTGACGTAGGAAAAGAGTTGCTGCGCCACGACGGACGGGCGAAACGGCGCATTGGCAACACTTTGCAAGCTGCCGCCGGCGCGGGCCAGGCGCAGAAAGACGCGAAACAGGGCGTGTTCGCGTTCGTTGCGGTAAAAACAGGCGACGGCGGTGCGTTTGGTGCGACGGTTGCCGCGTCCGATGCGTTGCAAAAACGAGGCCGCGTCCGGCGGCGGGCCGACGAGGACGATTAAATCCACGTCGCCGATGTCAATGCCCAATTCCAGCGTGGCCGTCGCCCAACAAAGCCCGCTGTCCAACGCGGCGAAGTTCTGTTCAACACCGTGCCGCACCCGCGCCGCCAGGTGCGCGTGGTGGGCGTAGGCGCGTTCGCCAAACGGCGCGGCCCCGTGAAAGAGGTGCGCCAATTGCTCGCATTCGTGGCGCGTTTGGCAAAAGCCCAAGACTTTGCGCGCCCCGCGTCCCGCCAGCGAAGCGAACAACTCGCCCAACGAAGCCGGGCCGTGAAATTCGTAAAGTTCTTCGTCAATTTCGCGCTGGCCCGGGCTGTGAATCACCAAAGGGTCGGTAAAATACTGCGCGGCCAGCGTTTGTGGGTCGTCAACGGTGGCGGAGAGGCCGCAGAATTGCACGTCGGGGCTGTCGGCGTCGCCTTTTTGGTGCGCGAAACGGCGCAAGCGGCGCAGTCGGTTGAGCAACACGCGGAGTTGGTCGCCCCGCGCCGTGTCCGCGTAAAGGTGCAACTCGTCCAACACGACGGCCCGCACATTGAGCAGAAAACGCGGGCGGTTGGCAAGCATGGAATCCAGAGATTCGGGCGTGGTTATGAGAACGTCGGGCGGGCGGTTGGCTTTGAGCGCGGGTTCGTCGCCGGTTTTTACGCCGAGACGCAGATTCAGCCGCGCCACAGGCTGCTCCAGACGCCGCAGCAAATCGCGGCTCAAGGCGCGGGTCGGCACGATAAACAGCGTGTTTAGTTGATTTTGGCGTCTTTGGTGGATTGTCAGTTGTAATTGCCGCTCAAGCATCGGGGCCAGAGCAGCCTCGGTCTTGCCGCTGGCCGTCGCCGAAACAAGAAGGCAATTTCGCCCCGCCAAAAGCGGTTCGATGGCGCGTTCTTGGATGTCCGTGAAACGCCCGAATCGCGCCAGTAAAGCGTCCCAAGTATGCGGCAAACGGTTCATCTGCGCCTTTAACTTGGTAGTCTATCGTATTCTGCCGGCTCAACATCGGGAACTTTAGCCATCGCTGCCAAAAGTTTCTCACGGCTTCCGCGCTTGGCCCGCTCTTCAAGTGAAAACGAAACGATATGGCGCGTACTCTGCCTTTCTTGTTCCTGCAAATCACGGCAGATGGCATCTAAGTCATAACCAAATCGGGCTGCATACTCTTCTCTCACTTGGCGCACTTCTTCAACGATTTCATCTTTCCAAATCATAATATTAGCTTCCTGACAATTCTTCAGGAGTGCAAAGCACCGGCATTTTGAAGCCGGCAGCGTGGCAGCGTTTTGCTATGGCGTGTTGCATTTCAGCGTTGGCAATATGCTTGCAGTTCCAGGTAAGCAAATAATCCATGCTGTGAACCGTTGCGGTAGCAATGTGCAAAGCATCAATAGCCGCTTTGGGTGGAATCGGGCCTCGTGTGACTAATGTTTTTGCCAGGTCGTTGGCAACCTGATTAACCATGAGCAGCGGGATGCCGTCCAGCACTGCCAGCCGTTTCGCAACCATCTCAGGGTCTCCTGCACTGGCCTCTTTGATGACCGGCTGGGCTGTGTACAGGTCGAAGGCGTCGCGTCGCATTTCCCACCATTCCTGAGTTATTTGGCAATGGGCGGCAATAACCAAATCGCGGCTGGCACGCGCTGTGAGATAGCTGACAATACTGGTTTCGATATAAACGCTTGCCATTTTCACTCACCTCTAAAACCAATCCTACCATATTTTGCCAATTCACACGCGCCCCAACAAAGCCCTTCGCAATTCGCCGATGGCCTCGGCGGGCGTGTAATCGGGGTGCGCGTAACAGCGGTCGTAGATTTCGACGGCTAAACGAATTGTTTGGCGCAGGTTGAGCAGGTTGTTTTCGAGGCATTCGAGTAGGCCCTGTGAAACGTCGAGATAGCGGCCCGGGCTGTCGTAAGCGTAGGCTTGGCGGTGGAGGACGTAGAGCCGCGCCATCAAATCGTCTAAGGCGGCGGCGGGCAGGTATTTACTGAGCGCGAGAACCTGTTCATCGTCCAGCCATTGGCGGTAATCAAACGCGCTGGCGGCGGGCGTGACGGCGAAGAGCAACAAGAGTTCGCTGCGGTCTTTGAGGCGAAAAGGGTGTTCGCGGCGTTGGTGTTCGAGGTGGCCTTCCACCAGGCGGCCTTGCGGTTGGGCGGTGTAAATCAAGCCTTTGAAGAAGTTGTCGGCGCGTTCTTTGCCGCGTGTGGTGAGCAGGCTGTAATGTTCGGATTCGTCTATGAACACGGCCAGGCCCGCGTAACCGGCTTGGCGGGCGAGCCAGCCCCAGCCGTTGAGCAGGTAACAATAAACGTCCGTGGAAATCGTGGACTGCGGCAAGGACGGGATAGCGACTTGTTTATGCTTGAAGGCCATCGCGTTGCGGACTTGCTGGATGACCACTTTTTCGCCGGAAATCCATTCCAATAAAGCGGTTAGCGATTCGTCGCCGGATTCGCGCAGGGCCGCGTAGTTGAGCAGAACGGAGCCGAAAATCGTTTCGCGCAGGTCTTCGGTCAGTTCGGCGTTGAGTTTGGGTTGCGTGGCGATGCGTTCCAGCAGTGGCGCGAGGTTGGTGGTTTCGCCGTCGCCGTCGGGGTAGCGCAACGATTTCAGCAACGAATTATAGATGCGTTGCGGGCGGTTGGGCGGCACTTCGCGTAAATCCAGGCTGGTCGTGGCGACGATAAAATTATGCGCCAGAGCCTCTTGCGCGGCCAGTTCAAAGAAATGGCTTTTACCCGCGCCGTATTCGCCGAGGACGATGCGGACATCGCCGCCGGTTTCCCCGACGGTCTGAAAAGCGCGTTCGAGGCTGGCGCGTTCCTGTTCCAAACCGACGCTCAGTTCGCGTATGCGCGGGGCCGGCACAACGCCGTAGCGCAAGGCTTCGATGGTGCGGCGCGAGGCCAGGCGTTGCAAGCCTTCGGGCGTGTGGACGGTTTCGCGGCGTTGCGGCAGAGGGGCCGGTTGGGGCAGCGGCTTCGCGCCGGGAACGTCCAATTCCGCCAGCATATTGCGCGGCACGACGGCGCGGATGCCGTTGTCAAAACGCACCACCGCCTCACGCGCCGCGTTGCGTACCTCCAAGAGTTGTCCCCGCCCAAAGAGCGGGTGATTGACGAATGTTCCTGTCATGTCAACAAATAACGGCTCTAAAAGAGGGCCAGCACGCCGGTTGCGCCGTCAGCTTCCAAGTTTCTGATGTCGTCGTGATGATGTCGTAAAATCTGTTCAATAGCGTCGGTTGTGCAATTGCCGCGCCTAATCCAAACCACTTTCGGCGGGAAACCGCGCAGCAAGCACAAATCGCTGAAATCAGCATCTTTAGTGACAATCGTAAATCCTTCGCGCCCGGCAAACGCTGAAGCGGGGTATAAATCAGCCAGACGCGCCACCAAACGGGGCGATAAATTCTGGTCAAAGAGTAACTTCATGCGGCAACCAACATTAAATGTTTCTCGCGGTCAGCCGCAAAAGCGAAACACGCCTGCAAATCCTCTGCGGTCAGATAGGGGAAATCGTCTAAAATTTGTTGCGGCGTCATGCCGGCGGCCATGTATTCCAGCACGTCGTAAACCGTGATTCTCATGCCGCGAATACACGGTTTGCCGCCGCGTTTGCCCGGTTCAATGGTGATGATGTCCTGGTAATTCATGGTTAGTATTCACCGACTTCGCTACGGCCTAATTGTTCGGTGACGTTGCGGATGACGCCTTGCACGCCGTCTTCTTCGTAGCTTTTTTCGCCTTCAATGCGCTGTTCGGTGAGCATATCCACCAGAGATTTGACGAAATGGCGGCGGTGGCTGGCGGACAACAGGGAAGCGCAGCTCGCGGCGAGGCGGGCGATATTTTCCGTTTGCAGTTCGCGGTTGAGTTCGATGTCGTAAGCTATCTCAAAGACGTGCAGAAGTTTATCGCCGATGAGCCGCAGCAGTTCTTCGCCCGGATAGTCCAATTGGTCAAGGCTGATTTGCACGCTGTACGGGTTTTTGCGCGAGAATTTTACCTTCGCGCTGATGCGCTGGCTGAGGGCTTCGTATTGCGGGGCGATGCCGGTGACGAAATGCGGCGGCACGGCATAGACAAATAAGCACGACGGCAGACTTTCGCCGGCGCAACGGTCAATCACTTCGCGCAGGTTGTCGCACGCGACGCGCTCCGTGCGCGACGAGGCAATGCTGACCATCCTGTCGCCTTCGTCAAAGAGCAAAACGAGGCCCGCATAGCCCAGTTCGTGAATCAGTTGGGCCAATGAACGCAACATCTTAAAGGCAACGGAGCGGTCTGGCTTTTCGGTTACGCTGAATTGGCGCAAGTCCTTCATGGCAACGGCCTCGCCGCGCAGCCACGCGCCCAGCAAGCGTTGGTTGGTTTGGTTCTCTTCGGCGACGGCTTGCAGGTAAAAGTAAACGGCGTGGCGAAACGATGGGCTTTCCACCTTGAAGCGCAAAATGGTGTCCAGCCACAACTTAGCGCGGAGGTCGAGGCCCATCGCGGTCATCGGCTGTTCGACGCCGAGCGTGTTGAGCGTGTGGTAAAAGTGGTTTTGCAAAAAGGCTTCGAGGCCCTGCGGGTCTTCGGTGTTGGGGGCGGTTTCGTGAAAGATGAGGTTGTTGACGATTGACTGATAGACGCGCAGTTGGTTGTCGTAGGGGCATTCTTTGGGACTCAGTTCGGTGCGGCTGACGACGTAGCCGGCTTCCCAAGCCTTGTCGCGCAAACGATAGAGGAAATGTGACTTGCCGCTGCCGTATTCGCCCACCACGAGTTTGAAACTAGAGCCGCCGTCGCGCAGATAGCCGCGCAGGTATTCCTCTTCCAGCGTGTCGAGCAGCGAATCAATGCCGACGGAATAAGCCTCCAGCCCGCGTGTCGGCGGGATGCCGGATTCGCCCAATTTACGGATGATGTGTTGCGCTTCAGTTGAGGTTAGAGTCATAGCAGTCAGTGGTCAGTGGTCAGTAGCCAGTACATACCCAATACGCGGAGCGTTCCTTCTACTGGCTACTCTTTTGAGAAATAAAGGTCTTTGATAAATTGGCCTCCGTTGGCCCCGGTTGCCAGGAACATGGCGCGGGCCGTGTCGCCGGTGGTTTCGATGGTGGCGGTGCCGAAATTGAGGCGCAAATCATTGTAGGCCAGATGGTTAAGGCGGCGCACTTGGAGCATATCGTAGGCGAAATGCGTCTTGTGATAGTCTTTGAAACTATTTTTCGAGGGCGTTTTGCGAAATGCCGCCGGTTGGCGCACGAGAATCAGTTCGCGGTACATATCCACGACGTTGGCCCGCCAGCCGATTTGCTTGCCGTTGAGTTTGAGCAGCCGCTCATAGACGGCGTAGAGGTCTTCTAAGAGTTGCCCGTAATCGGTGTTGCGCTCGCAGATGTCGCGCCAGGCCCGTTCGTAGGCGTTGAAGACTTGGGCCGTGTCGAGTTTGATTTTCTTGTCGGTCACGGGTTGCCGCGAAAAGTTGATGTCCACCACGCGGCGGCGCAAATCGGGCCGGATGACGAACAAATCGGCCACCAGCGCGGCGGGGTCGCCTTCCAGCGTGATGCCGTTTTCCGCGAATTTGGCGCGCAGGTCGCGGGCAAAAGTAAATTCCAGTTCGGAGAGATGCGCGTCGGCCAGTTCGCGCAGTTCGGCAAAAGACGCCTCGGCCCCGTCGGGCAACGAAAACCCTGCCGGCGCAACTAACGCTTGTCCGGCTTCGTATAAAGCCATAGCGTTACTGTGCGGGTCTTTGAGGGCTTTTAAGGCTTGTTCGAGGGGCTTGATGACGGCGCGGCGTTGGTTGGCTTCCAAAGTCAAGATGCGGCGCGTTTCGTTTAAGGCAGTTGACAAGGCTTCAACGGCGGGTGCGGCTTCTGTCGCGGTTTGGGCTTCGCTCATAATAACTCCGTATCGTAAAAAATTGCTTCAATGGCTGCAAAATGCTGAAATCATGGCTACAATAGGGCTTGCGTAATTATCTGTCAAACCTGAGCGCGCCAATGAACGCGCATCATTGGCTACTTTTTTAGAAGCGCAGAAATCGTATGAGAAACTTATGAACTATCAGAAACTAAGAGTAATTGTTGCCCTCTTGTTGGTATTTGGCATCTGCTATCTGCCATTTTCTGTGGCCTGGGCCGCCGATTGGCCGATGTGGGGCGGGCGGGCTGACCGCAACATGGTTTCCGGCGAAAAGGGAATGCCGGCGAGTTGGGACGTAAAGACCAAGAAGAACGTCAAATGGATGGCGTCGCTCGGTTCGCAGAGCTATGGCAACGCGGTTGTCGCGGGCGGTAAAATCTTTGTCGGCACTAATAACGAAGGTTTGCGCGACCCCAAAATTGTGGGCGACAAGGGCGTTTTGATGGCCTTCAATGAAGCCGACGGCGCGTTTTTGTGGCAAAATGTGACCGACAAACTTGCGGCGGGCCGGGTCAACGATTGGCCTTATCAGGGCGTGGCGTCTTCGCCTTTGGTGGATGGCGACAAACTTTATTACGTCTCTAACCGCGCTGAACTCATCTGTTTAGACGTAAACGGTTTCCGCGACAAAGAGAACGACGGCCCCGTGACCAACGAAAAACTGGCCGGCGAGTTCAACGCCGATGTGGTTTGGGTCTTCGATATGGTGGAAGAAGTCGGCACGCTGCCGCACAACCTGGCCAACTCGTCGCCGGTGATGTTCGGCGATTTAATTTACGTCAGCACCTCTAACGGCCAGGACGAAAGCCACGTCAACGTCCCCGCGCCCAAAGCTCCGGCTATCGTCGCCATAAATAAAAAGACGGGCAAACTTGTCTGGGAAGACGCCTCGCCGGGCGACAAAATTCTGCACGGCCAATGGGCCTCGCCGACGGTTGGCAAAATCGGCGGCGTTGACCAAGTGATGATTGGGCAGGGCGATGGTTGGGTGCGCGGCTACGAGGCGTTGACGGGCAAGAAGTTGTGGGAATTTGACGCCAATCCAAAGGAATCCGTCTGGCCGAAAACCCGCAACGAACTAATCTCCACTGCCGTTATTTACGAAGAGAAGGTTTACATCGCCAACGGACAAGACCCCGAACACGGCGAAGGCGTCGGACATATGTACTGCCTTGACGCCACCAAGCGCGGCGACATTACCAAAACGGGCCTGGTCTGGCATTACGACAAAATCCGCCGTTCGATTTCTACGCCGGCCATCAAAGACGGCATCGTCTATATGCCCGATTTCAGTGGCTTTTTCCATGCCCTCGATGCCAAAACCGGCAAAGTCTTGTGGACGCACGATATGTTCGCCGCCGTCTGGGGTTCGCCGCTGGTCGTGGACGGCAGGGTCTATCTGGGCGACGAAGACGGCGATGTCGTCGTGATTCAGGAAGGCAAAACGCTCAAAATTCTTGGCGAGTACAACCTGGGCAGTTCCGTTTACGCCACGCCCGTCGCCGCCAACGGCGTGATGTACATCTCTAACCGCAACCAACTAATCGCTTTAGCCGAAGGCGCAGGTGCGAAGTAAACCGTTATGTCAGCTAGAGATAAGGTTCACTACCAAGCTGTCAACGCGCTTGTGAAAGACGGTTGGACGATTACGCATGACCCGCTCAAAGTGCGTTGGAAAAAGCGGCGTTTGAAAGTTGACTTGGGCGCGGAACGCTTGCTGGCAGCGCAAAAGGGGACTGAACAAATTGCCGTCGAAATCAAAAATTTCATCAGCAAGAGCGATTTAGACGACCTCTATAATGCGCTAGGCCAGTTCCTTTTATACCAAACGGCCTTGCAAGAACGTGAACCGCAACGCACGCTCTATTTGGCTTTGGATGAGGAGGCTTACCGCAAAATTTTCGACGACGCCGAGGGAGAAACATTACGGCTCAAGGCTGGTATGAAGCTACTGGTTTTCAACAAGGAAACGGAGGAAATAGTGTTATGGAAGCAATAACCGAAAAGTATGCGGATTATCGCGCGGCGATTGAGGAAATATTGACGGACATCGCCGCCGGCCAGTATTTGGAAGAAGGTATTCGTGACCGCGCAATTTTTGACGAGCAGAAAGATAGCTATGCCGTGATTTCGGCGGGTTGGGCCGATGGCAAGGAATGGGTTCACGACGTAGTTGCCGACCTGGAAATTATCAACGGCAAGGTTTGGATTCACGCCGACAACACGGATGTCGTGATTGCCCGTCAATTGGAGCGGCGCGGCGTGCCTAAGTCGGACATCGTGTTAGGCTTTCGCCCGCCCGAAGTGCGGCTCGAAACCGGTTACGCGGTGGCTTGAGTAGTTTGAGAAAAAGAGATGAAAATTATGAAAGTATCACGCCGCGAGGCTCTATCAGGTTTAGTAGCCGCCGGTTCCGGGCTGGCTTTAGCGTCCATAGTCGAAGGGCAAACAACCGCGCCGCAAGCCGCGCCGGTGGCCCGCGCTTTTGGGGCGCAGCACAAGCCCAGGCCGTTGCCGTTTGACCCGGCGAAGCTCAACGGCATCTCGGAAAAACTAATCAAGTCCCA
>JAYVJN010000186.1:0-6023 GCA_043769325.1 Acidobacteriota bacterium | reverse complement strand
AACGCCACCATGCACCTCAGTTGCGACCCGGGCGCTACCGCTTCCGGTACTGACTTGTGGCGTCTCTCAATACGCCAATTGTACCCGTGCGAAGTATAGTTACAATCTGAGAAAGCAGTTAAAACTGTTAGAGGCATTTCACCAAGCGAGGGTAAACATTTGCTTTGAGCGTATAGGGGCCGAGCGATTCTTTACCATTAGATAATTCAACCGTGAGAGTCATAATAGGGCCTTCCACCTGGCCTGAATAGCGGGCTGGTTGCGTCGTGTCAGGGTCGTCCATGCGAATCGGGCCTGGGCGTTCTGTAGTAAACGTGCCGGAAACGGCAAAATGCCCATTAGCGTCTAGCGTAATGGGTTGTTTGATGACCCCATGCGCGCAATCAAATTCGACATTCATTTCGCCCGCGTCCGCTTCGCTGAGGCCGACGCCTTGCCCGCCCCATTGTGTAACCGTCAACTTTTTCATGTTTCCAGCCTTTACTGTTACTCCCGTTTTTTTGGCGGCCACCGCTTTACGTTTAGTTTTCGACTTACTTTTTTTATTTTGAGCGAAACCCGCCGCAGAAAGCCAAAAACTGACCATAAACATTAAAATAAACGCTATTTTATAGTTTCTCATATCATTTTCCGACCTTTTGCTAACCATTTGCCATTGTAACGCAAAGTCTTTATTTTCACACCCATCGGAGTTAGCATTGACAGAGGTTTGCTCCGTCGTCTAAGCTCACAAACTACCTCAAGGCGCAATGGAGCTACGCCAATTGGTCTGTGGGCGCTTTAATTTATTCTAAGCTGTCATTTATTTAGTAAAACTTCCCCGTTATGATTGACGGCCTTGCTTGCGTTGTTTCGGGCAGAGTTTATGGTGCGGGAGCGGCACATTTCGCTTGTACATATGGAGTCAGAATCATGTCACATCCTAACCACATCCGTTTTAATCTCTCAGATGGTTTCTGGGGCCGTGCCTTGACTGTATTTTTTGTGGCAACTATTTGTACCTTCCTCATCTATCGCCTAGCCAACGCGCAAGCGGCCAAGCCTTCTTATTTGGAAACATTGCGGCCCCGCCCGATACAGCAGCGCGGTGCGCAAAGCTGGTCGCCCGAACAATTAAATGTAATTCAAGCTTTTGACTTACAACAGAAAGTCACCGCTAACGATGGCGTGGCGGATGACAATTTCGGTCTTTCCGTAGCCGTCTTTGGAGATACGGCAGTGGTTGGCGCACCCGGCGATGACATCGGGGCCAATCTCGAACAAGGCTCGGCCTATCTCTATACCCGAAGCGGTTCTACTTGGACGCAACAAGCCAAACTCGTCGCCAGCGACGGCGCGGCGGGCGACGGCTTCGGTATCGGCGTAGCGATTGACAACGGCACGGTAGTTGTCGGGGCTTACACGGACGACAACGGCGCGCTAACTGACAACGGTTCAGCATATGTCTTTACCGGCAGCGGCGCAAACTGGACCCAACAGGCCAAACTTGTCGGCAGCGGCGGCAATCTATTTGAACTCTTTGGCTTTTCTGTTGCCGTAAAAGGCGACTCGGCAGCCATCGGCGCGCCCTTCAACGGCCCCGGTGCTAATGAACAAGGGGCCGTCTATATTTTCACCCGAAGCGGCTCAATTTGGACGCAACAACAGACTCTTACCGCCACACCCTTCGCTGAATTTGACCATTTTGGCGATTCCGTTTCAATCAGCGGCGACACTGTTATTGGCGGCGCGTTGAGCTTTGACGCGAATGGTAACTTTAATCAGGGCGCGGCTTACGTCTTTACGCGCAGTGGCGCAACCTGGACGCAACAAGCGCAACTGCTCGCCAACGACGGCGCGGCTAATGACCGTTTCGGCATCAGCGTTGGTCTGAGCGGCAATTCCGCTATCGTCGGGGCCAATGGTGACGACATCGGGGCCAATCCCGAACAAGGTTCGGCTTACGTCTTTACGCGAAGCGGCGCAAACTGGACACAACAAGCCAAACTCACCGCCAGCGACGGCGCGCGGGACGACGATTTCGGCACGGCGGTTGCCATTGACGCCGATACCGCCGTTGTCGGCGCGCCGAATCGCGGTAATATTCAGGGTCAAAGCAGCGGCGCGGGCGGGGCTTATACTTATAGCCGGAGCGGTGCAAACTGGTCACAAGATCCGGTGCTCGTGGCCGCAGACGGGGCACTTGGCGACGCCTTGGGGCTGTTTGTCGCGGTGCAAGGCACGGCCCTCGCCATCGGCGCGCCTTCGGATATGATTGGAACTAACTTTGAGCAAGGTTCGGCTTATCTCTATGGCATCGGCGGCCCGCGCTTGACGATTTCCGATGTTAGTCTCAATGAAGGCAATAGCGGCACAACCAATGCCAATTTCACTGTCACCCTAAGCCAGCCTGCGCCAGGCTCCTCTTTTTCCTTTGCGACGGCGGATGGGACAGCTACTGTCAGCGATTATAACGCCACCAACGGCACTATCACATTCGTCAATAATGCTACTTCGGCCAATATTTCGGTGGCCGTGAGAGGTGACAATTCCTTTGAGCCTGACGAAACCTTTTTCGTAAACCTATCCAACCCCACCGGCGGCGTAACGCTTGGGGACGGTCAAGGGCAAGGCACAATTCTTAACGACGATACTCCCCCAACTATTTCAATCAACGACATTAACGTCAATGAAGGCAATAGCGGCACAACCCCCGCAACCTTTAATATTAGTCTCTCAAGTCGGAGCGGTTTTCCGGTTACGGTAAACTACGCCACCGTCAATGGCACGGCTGAGGCAGGCACAGATTATCAAGCCGTTCGCAGCACTGATATTGTAATTCCGGCTGGCGCGCTTTCTCAACCTGTTACGGTTGATGTCTTTGGCGATACACTGACCGAACCGGACGAAACTTTCACGGTTTCTTTGCAAGCAGTTACAGGTGGAACAATTGCAGACAACGAAGGGCGAGCCACTATTATCAATGACGATGGCGCTTTGCCTCTGTTACAATTCACGGCGGCAACCACATTCACCAGTGAAACTAACGCCGGCGTGTCGGTTGAGGTTCAGCGACTAGGCGACGTAACCAGCACTGTCTCAGTAGATTACGGCACTACCGACAACTTCAATTTTGTTGATTGCGCAGTAGCTAACGGCATCGCCCATCAGCGTTGCGATTACATTGCCTCCTACGGTACATTGACCTTTGGCCCGGGCGAAGCAAGTAAGTCAATCATAATCCCGATAGTTGATGACTTAGAATTTGAGGCTCCCAGCGAATCCTTTTCCCTCAGTCTGAGCAATCCAACGGGAGCGATAATTGGGACAAATGCCACCACCACTATCACAATCAGTGAGAATGATTCAAGCGCCATTACCGGAAACGGCTTTTTGTTCAGGTTAACCGGCGGCCAGGTGGTGCCGGGGACTAGCTCTGTCGCAAGTGGTCTTGGGCGGGCTACGCTCAACGCTTCCGAAACAATTCTGACCATTAACAATTTATTTCTCAGCAATTTCTCCAGTACGCAAATCTTTACCTCACTCAATGGCCCGGCGCAAGAAAATGCTAATGGCGCAGTTATTGTTACACTGCCACCCGGCAATCTGAGCAATCTAACTGTTAGCCTCAACCCCACACAAGTTGAGCAACTGAAAAAGGGATTGCTTTATTTAAGTGTTGCGACGATGAACTTTCCTAATGGTGAAATTCGCGGACATCTGCTCTCAAACCCCTTGGAATCGGCTCGTTTCTTTGTTCGTGAACAGTACTTTGATTTCCTCAACCGTGTGCCTGACCAAGCCGGTTTTGACTTCTGGACCGGGCAAATCGCCAATACTTGCGGGGTGAATTTGGCGTGCGTCCACACGCGGCGACTCGACGTTTCGGCGGCGTTTTTCGTGGAACAGGAGTTTCAGGAATCGGGGGCCTACGTTTTCCGCCTTTATAAAGCGGCGTTTGGCGAAGCGACGCTCTACCGGCCCGCATATGCGGCCTTTGTGCCAGACCGCGCCCGCGTCGTCGGGAGCGCAAACCTGGCCCAGGGCAAACTGAATTTCGCCAATCTTTTCGCCAGCCGGATGGACTTCATCAACCGTTACCCAACCAGCATGACGCCGGCGCAATTGGTTGACGCCATTTTACTTACGGTACAACAAGGCGCGGGCATTTCGTTCACCGCAAGCGAGCGGACGGCCTTCATCAATACCGTGACGACGAATGGACGCGGCACATTCTTACGCGACTTAGGCGACAACCTGGCGTTTAGGAACACTCTCTTCAACCGCGCGTTTGTCTTGACGCAATACTTTGGCTATCTTAAACGCGACCCTGACCAAGCGGGTTACGATTTCTGGTTGAACACAATAAACGGGCAACCGCAGAACATACGCGGCATGGTCTGCGCCTTCGTGACCTCAGCGGAATACCAACAACGGTTTTCGCCGGTGGCGTCGCGCAGCAATGCAGACTGCCAATAGATTAGAGGGGTTAGGAGTTGGGGAACGGAGTTGGTGGAAGAAACGCGCCGCGCGGCAAAGGTGTTTTTTGCTTCCCCCATTCCCTAACCCCCATTCCCCAACCCCTAAAGTATTATGAGCAATACCGACAAAGCCGCTGCCAAGAAAGAGCGGCGCAAAAAGAAGAAGCGCACGGCGTTGGTCGTCAGCCGCGACCGTAAGCAGTTTTGGACAACGCAAACCCAATTTTGGCAATGGGTTCGTGAAGGTGTCGTGGTCAAAGTGGGCGATGAACCTTTGACCGGCAATTTTGTGCGCGAAAATGAAGAGACGCTGGTGATGTTAAGTAACACCGTGTTAAACTTAGCCCACCCAAACCATATGCGAGAAGCCCTGCTCTCGCGGCGTAGCGGACTTTCGGGCCGTTAAGCGAAAAACGGACTTGGCAAAAATTTAACTTTCCAACGTCGTGTTACCTGTATTATTTACTATCACTTTTTTTGTCCAGGAGTATTAAATGAGGATTTTGGTGACGGGTGGCGCGGGCTTCATCGGTTCGCATTTGTGCGAACGACTACTCCGCGAAGGCCATGAAGTTATCTGTTTAGACAATTTTTTCACGGGCCGGCGAAAGAATCTCTTTCATCTTTTTGAAAACCCCCATTTTGAATTGGTGCGGCACGACGTTATTGAGCCAATTCTGCTCGAAGTTGACCAGATTTATAACTTGGCGTGCCCCGCTTCGCCGGTGCATTACCAATATAATCCGGTCAAAACCGTCAAAACCAGCGTGATGGGCATGATTAATATGCTCGGCCTGGCCAAGCGTGTCAAAGCGCGGATTTTGCAGGCTTCCACTTCGGAAGTTTATGGCGACCCGTTGGTGCACCCGCAGACCGAAGATTATTGGGGCAATGTCAACACCATTGGCATTCGCAGTTGCTATGACGAGGGAAAGCGTGTAGCTGAGACTTTGATGATGGATTACCACCGGCAAAACGGGGTAGATACGCGCATTGCCCGTATCTTTAACACTTACGGCCCGCGTATGCTGCCTAATGACGGGCGCGTCGTGTCCAATTTCATCGTCCAGGCGTTGCAAGGCAACCCGCTGACGGTTTATGGCGAAGGCCAGCAGACCCGCTCTTTTTGTTATGTTGACGATTTAGTCGAAGGCTTGATGCGTTTGATGAACACCGACGGCATCAATGAGCCGGTCAATTTGGGCAATCCTGGCGAGTTTACAATTCTGGAGTTAGCGCAGAAAGTGATGCAGTTGTGCCAACCCGATGGACAAGTTACCTTTTGCCCGCTGCCGCAGGATGACCCGCGCCAGCGTAAACCAAACATCACTCGCGCTAAAGAGTGGTTAGGCTGGGAGCCAACCATCCCCCTTAATGAAGGCTTACAACGCACGGTTAGCTACTTCCGGCAACATTTAACGTAAGCTATTCGGCCCGATAAGCCAATCTAGCGAATAGACTCACTTAGGAATAAGTTTTAAATAACCTTACCCGTTAAGAGGCGGTCTCTGACCGCCGGTACTCGTGGCAGCGGCGGCGGTCAGAGACCGCCTCTTAACGATG
>JAYVJN010000185.1:0-3318 GCA_043769325.1 Acidobacteriota bacterium | reverse complement strand
AGTCCGCGCACGGTAAATTCTTCGTGGGTGCGTTGGGAAATCAAGAAGGCTTTGGCTGTCCAAGCGGAGCGCGGCGCGGACGCTTATAACATCATCCCTCTGCTTTTGCCTGGCATTGAGCCTACCGCTTTGGGCTTGTGGTTTGACGAAGAACCGCTTGGCGTCAAAGTCGAAATCGGCCCCGGCGGTGTGGCGGAGGCTTTGCCGGCGATACTGGCGGCGTTGGGCGAACGCCTGCCGGAAGACCCGCAACCGATGGGCGAGTCGGCCCCGCAACCCGTTGCGGAACTGATTCTGAAACTCGAAGCACCGGAGAGCCGCACCGAGGACGGCAAGACGCGGGCCGGGGCGCGGGCGCGTCTGGTTTACGAACCCGCCGCAACGGGCGAACGCGCCGTTGAGAGCCGCCCGTTCTATTTCACATCGCCGCTAGAGCCAGTTGGAGCGAAAGACTTGAAGTGGTATCTGGAGGAGTTCTGGCGTTGGCCTACTGCACCATTTCGCCCTCGCGCTAATGCTGTCGAAAACAATTTGCGCGTGTGGGGCGAAGAATTATACAAGGCCGCTTTGTCTTCAACGGCGGCGCAAGAGACGCTCACGGCCTGGCGCAATGCCGCTGCCGAAACCGAACGCCGTTTTTCCATCGAGGTTGAAAGCGCGCTGCCGGAAGGTTCGCCCGCAGAAGCGCAGCAAGCGGCGAGCATCGCGGGCAGCGTGTTGTTGTCTCTGCCCTGGGAGTTGTTGCGCGACGACAGAAGCTTTTTATTTCACGGCAAGCGTCCGGTGCGGGTGCGCCGTCGCCTACCCAACTATCGCCCGATGGAAGCCGTCAAGCGCGGCTTGCCGATTCGCGTGTTGCTCGTGAGTCCGCGCCCGGAAGGGCCGCAGGGCGAGATGTATATTGACCATCGCATCAGCGCGTTGCCCCTGGTTGAGGCGATAGAGTCATTGGGCGATTTGGTTAATCTAACCATCCTGACACCGCCCACGCTACCCACTTTGGAAAAAGCCTTGCAAGATGCCGCCGATGCGGGACAGCCCTTCGACGTGATTCATTTCGACGGTCACGGTGACTTTGACCATGACAAAGATTTGGGCGCACTTGTTTTTGAAACTCCGCGTGACTTACGCAAGTTAGAGAAACGTGACCTGGAACTCGTCCATGCTGACAAATTAGCGGAGATTGTGCGCGACTATCGAATTCCTTTGGTATTTCTTGAGGCTTGCCGCACCGCCCAAACGGGAAATAACGCAATAGCTTCGGTAGCTGCCAAGTTGTTGGAAGAAGGTGCGGCTTCGGTAGTGGCGATGACGCACATCGTTTTGGTAGAGACAACGCGGCGTTTTGTCAGTGAGTTTTACGGCAAACTGGCAGACGGGGCGCGTATCGGCGCGGCAATGGTTGCGGGGCAACGCGCTTTACATAACGATTCGTACCGCTTTGATGTGATGGGCGCGGGCGCATTGCATTTGCAGGATTGGTTCGTTCCCGTGCTGTACCAGGAAAAGGAAGACCTGAACCTGTTTCCGCAACTCTTGTCTAAAAGAGCGCAACAAGTAACCGCAGAAGGCAGACGCTTGCGTTTAGGCGCATTACCACCACCGCCGCACCACTTGTTTCACGGGCGCAGCCGCGAGTTATTGGCGTTAGAGCGTTTGTTGACGCAAGAGAAATACGCTGTTGTGCGGGGCATTGGCGGTGAAGGAAAGACAACTATTGCTTGTGAGTTAGCGCGTTGGTTAGTTCGCACGGAACGCTTCCGGCGGGCGGCGTTTGTTTCGCTGGAAGAATATACGGAAGTGCGGGGCGTGCTGATGAAGCTAGGGCAACAACTCTTACCAGAAGGCAAGGAATGGTACATTGCGCCTGATGCTGACCTAAAAAGAGCTATGCAACCCGTTGCACGGGCCTTGCGCGACCATCCGACCATCATTGTCTGCGATAATCTGGAAACAATTTTGCCCGTCTCTACCGCTACGCCTGAAGAAAAGGCTAATTGCCGCGAGATATTGACACTGCTGCACGACTTACTGCAAGAGGACGATGCTACGCGGATAGTTTTCACCAGCCGTGAGCGTCTGCCCAAACCTTTCGACAACCGGCGTTGTGACCGTCCGTTAGGAGCTTTGGCGCAAGACGATGCGGCCCGGCTAGTGTTAGAAGTGATGCGCGCCAACGGACTTGAACCGCCAACGAATGACGCCGCTTTTACACCCACAGAGATAACGGAACTGGTCGAAGCCGTCCGCTGCCACGCCCGCGCCTTAGTGTTATTGGCCCAAGAAATCGCTGTGCGCGGCGTGCGGGCCACGACGGAAACCATCCGCGACATCATGGCTGACCTCGACGCCCGACACCCCGGAGACCGCGAAAACTCGCTCTACGCCAGCGTCGAACTCTCCCTGCGCCGCCTCCCGCCCATAATACGCAGCGAAGTAAACCTCCTCGCCGTCTTTCACGGCGGCGGCAGAATTGAGAACTTGGCGTATGTCATGGAGGTAGAACCTGAAGTAGCAGGGTTTACCGGCAGTGGGTTGATTGAAGTAGGTTTGGGAGAAGACCTAGGCGACGGCGACCTGCGGTTTGACCCCGCCTTGCCGCTCTACCTGCGCGGCGCATTGGACGCGGAGCAGTTCGCCGCTGCCCAAAATCGCTGGGCCACTGCCCTACAAGACTTGACTCGCTTTCTCTACAACCAACGAGCCCAAGACGTAGCCTTAGCGTCGCGGCTGACGCGGCGGGAACTGCCCAACCTGCTCGCGCTGCTGGCCTGGGCCGGCGACAACGCGCCGCCGGAAACCGTCGTTGACTTGGCGGGTAGCATGGAACGCCTACTGGCGGATTTGGGCTTGCCCCACGCGCTACGGCAAGCAACCCAGACCCGCGAACGGGCTGCCCAAGGTTTGGGCGCGTGGGGTCACGCCCGTTTCCAGGTGGAAGATGCGGCGATTGACCGCTTGCTGGAAAGCGGCGATTTGCCGGCGGCTTACGAGAAAGCCAGGCAATTGCTGGCTCAATGCCAGGCGGCGGGCGAGACGGCTTATAACGGGGCCGCCTTCGACTTCGCAATGGCGCATTTCAGTTTAGGGCGCGTGTTGCAACTTCGCACGGCTGACAGCGAAGCGTTGCCTTTGCTGTCAGGAGCCGAACGTCGTTTTCAGGCATTGGCCGATGCGGACAGTGCCTCTGCCGCGCGCATGGCCGCTGTCGCCATCGCCGAACGTGGTAATTGTCTCATGTTTTTAGGCCGCCTGGCGGAAGCGGCGGCGGCTTATCAGGAAGCCATTGCACTTGATGAGAAACGCGGCGACCAAAGA
>JAYVJN010000184.1:0-5244 GCA_043769325.1 Acidobacteriota bacterium | reverse complement strand
CAAACCATCCGGCAAAATAGTTTTTAGTGTTCCTTTCAAATCCACAATTTAAGTGAGCACCGCCATTAAACATTGGCGATTGCGCATTGCGCATTATTTCGCAATAACTTCACGAATGATGCCAAGTGTTCAAGGTTAAAGGCTTAATGCTGACCGCCGTTCCGTTTCCATTATGTCAACTATTTCCCGCGCCATATCCCTCCATGAGCGTTGGCGCAAATCCGCGCCAAATGACGCGACTCGCGCGCGATAACCGGCGACATCTTCGCGCCAACGACGCAAACGCCCCACGATGTCTGCTGCTTCGGGCGGCGCGTCCAGCAAAAGTTCCGCCAATTCCGGCGGGTAACGCCCGGCCACGCCCGCCGTGCGGGTCACGAAAGCGGGCAACCCGCAACACAACGCCTCGTGCGCGTTTAAGCCGTAAGGTTCATAACGAGCAGGGCTTACGAGCGCGTCGGAGGCCCGTAAAAGCGTGGCGATGTCGTTTGTGTGGCCCAGCCAGCGGATGCGCCCGTCAAGTTCGGCGGCGCGGCTGCGTTCTTGCCAAGTCCGCGCCTCCGCGCCCACACCCGCGACGGCCAACTCCACATCCCAACTTTTATCGCGGCAAAGCTCTTGCCAGGCCGCAAAGAGCGCGTCAAAACCCTTGCGCCTGTCGCCCAACGCGCCCACAAAAACCGCCGTCAAACCCTCTTCCGGCCAACCTAAAGCGACGCGGGCCGCGCTTCGTTCGGCGTTCATGGCCGGCTTAAACTCATCTGCCACACCTAGATAAACCGTCCGCACGCGCTCCGGCGCAACTTCGTAATGCTCCGTGATAAGCCGCGCAGTGCGGTCTGAATTGGCGATAACCAACTGCGCCATTTGCAACGCGCGGCGTTCATCACGCAGACATTGGCGGTGCGTCAAAGCCGCTTTCACGCGGCGCGGCCCGCTAGTTTTGACTAACGGGCGATAGGCCGCGTGAACGTAATGCGCCCAAGTCACATCATTGCTCAAACAGTTGCCGCCATTGCCGATGAGACGCGCCGACGCGCCTAATTGCCGCCTCACGCGCTGCCCGTAACGGCGCAGCAGAGGTTCGCCTAAGATGTATGAGTTGAGGGGTTTTGGGACGCGATGCCAGATGATTCGCGGATGTTCCATCAATTCCCGCGCCACTTCGTAAGCAACCAGGTGAACTTCGTTTTGTTCCGCGAGATAACGCGCCAGTTCATAATTCGGACGCCCCATGCCGCTGCCCGGTTTCACATCCGCGCTCACCAAAACATAGCGTTTCATGGCGCGCGCCGCCTACGTTGCGCCTCAGACGCGCCGTGCAAGGCCCCAACGAGAAACCAGTATTGCATCCCAATCGGCGCGGTGAAAGGCGTAAAGCTGAAAATAAAAGCCAACGTGCCGCAATTGGCCGCAAATATCGCCGGCGCCCAGGCGGCCAGTTGCGCGTCTTCGGTTTGCCGCACGACGCGCCATTCCCGCGCCGTCGTCACCCCCAATGCTATCAAGTAAAGTAGCAACAACGGCACACCGCCATCCAAAATCCACGAAGGGAGTTGGATTTCCGACCAGATGCGTGGGGCATCGGTGTTGTATTCGTCGCCAAAATAGAGCCGCATCATGCCCCAACGCCCCAAACCGGCCCCCACAGGATACTGTGGCAAAAGCGTAGTAAACGCCTCTTCCACCATTCCACCGCGCTTGGCCTCATAATACATGGCAATGGGATTTGTCACAGTCAAGGTTGAGAACCGTGTTTGTGCCGCTCTGCCGCCGAATCGCACCGCCAGCGGAAAAGCTATGAAACCCACGAAAAAAGCCAACGCCAAGGCCTGGCCCGCTTGTTTGCGATTCTTCTGCGCCAACCCTAAAATAAAGAGGTAAATCAGCGTCATGCCGCCGGCAATCAGCAACGCGCTACGCACCTGGCTCAGATAAATCGCCGCCAATCCCAATCCGGCAAGCGTCAACGCGCCGACACGCTGCCAGGGCTTTTTGGCGTTGAGCGTAAAGACTAATCCCAACAAAACCGCAATCATGCCCGGCCCGCAGACCGCGCCCGGATTGTCGAACAAACCCGGCGGGCGCACAATTAAATGGCCCGCGTCATTCAGATAGGAAACTGAACCCAGGCCAAATTTAGAGGTGCGTTGAATGATGGAAAATTCAGCCGGCATCCAGGTCTTGGGGTCGTAAACCTGCAACACGCCGACCAATGAATTGATGCCGTTGCAAATCAACAACAAAGCCAATAAACGCTCCAGTTGCTTTACGTTGCGCACCAAACCAGGCGACCACAGGACAGGGGATAAAACGGCCAGATACAACATTACCTGCGCGACGCCGGCCAGAGTGGTATTAGTGGTAGGGTGAAAAATCATTATCACCAGCCACGCCAA
Organism: Acidobacteriota bacterium; assembly: GCA_043769325.1. GTDB lineage: Bacteria > Acidobacteriota > Blastocatellia > Pyrinomonadales > Pyrinomonadaceae > JAYVJN01. Next base: position 2,845 of record JAYVJN010000184.1, on the reverse strand, counting down.
AACCACCAGCAACCACACTTGCGACGGATGCGCGGCCACTTTTTTCAACTGCCGGCCCCACCAAACCAAGGCCAGTAAACCAATCGCGTATGCCGAAACGCGCACCGGCAAACGCAACGCCTGTGTCCCAGGCAGAAACAGAATCGCCGGAAAAGCCGTCTGGCTAATGACGAAAAATTCGAGAAATCCCCAAGGCCCCGCCGTCTCCGCGCGCTCCGCGTAAACAGGCGCGACGCGGGGCGTCGGTTGCCACATTCCGGTTGAAATTTCAGCCGCCATATTTAAGTAGGGCAATTTGCTACCGCCGCGTAGCGATTAGTTATCAGAGCCGCCGCGCGTCAGGTCAGTACCCAGAGCGGTAGCGACGGGGCCAAACTTACCCAATCAGTGTGGTAATGCAACAACCCGTCGCTACCGCTCTGGGTACTGACCTCATTGCCACGCGCCACATATAACCAAACACTGCACGGCGGTAGCAAATTGTCCTACTCCCTACTCTTCCACGCCAGGCGCGCGCCACAAAAGGTGCGGCCAATCGTCTAACGGTTCATCAGGTCGCAATGGACTGATAAACTCTTTTACATTAACTGTTTGCGCGTAAGCTGCGCGGCGATAAGCGGCCAGCGAATGGGCGATTTTCCAGCCGCGATAGCCGTAATGTTGCAGTTGTTTGATAATGTCTGCCGCCTGTGCGCCGCGCTCCGCCAGTTGCGCCGGATGTAGTTCCAACAACAAGCGATGCACCCGGCCCGCCTGTAGATTTTCCGCTAAACCTTGTAATGCCAAGCCTTCCGCGCCTTCGATGTCCATTTTCAAGAGGTCAATCGTCGCCACGCCTAACCGCGCCAGCGCGTCGTCCAAACGCTCCGTCGCCACTGGAAAAACGCCCGCCGCGTCGCCGTTGACGACCAGGCGCGACAGCCCAAAATTGCCGTCGCCAAGCGCAAAACCCGCCATCGGCAATTCGCCCGCCGCATCTGCCGCCGCTATCTGTAAGGCAGTAACTTGCGTTAAATCATTTAGTTGCAGGTTATTCTGCAAAATCGGAAACAAGCGCGGGTCTGGTTCAAAGCTCACTACGCGCCCCTGTTTCCCGACCAGATGCGCCGCCAACAAAGTGTGGTAGCCCCAATTTGCGCCGACATCCACAAAACATTGCCCGGGCCGCAACAAAGCCGTCAGAATCGCCGTCTCTTGCGGTTCGTATTGCCCTGTGAAACAGGCTTCGCGGGCAATCGTGTCGCGCAAATCGCACGCGAAAACGTAGCCGCCCGACGCTGCCGGCAAACGCGCCAAAAACGACTCTGCCGGACGCGGCAACGCATTCATTACGCGGTAACGTCCCGCCGGTAAACGCTTTACTAACTTCGCGCCGGCCCGCACCCAGAGAGGCGCAAGCGGTAAAATTTCCGTTTCAACCATTAAATCGCGGCCTTTCGCCCCGCCAATAACAAATTATCTGAACACCAACGCGGCGCGATTTTCGCCAATCCGCGCGGGTAATGCCAGTCAGTGAAAATCACGCGCCCATTCAGGCTGTATTCAATCGCCACATCTTGCAAACCGCATTCTGCCGCTATGCGCCGCAAATCAATTTCCAGCACCGGCGAGATGTGCGCCGGATAATCGCAATCTTGAAACCCTGCAAATCTTTGTTTGCCAGCTAAAGTTATTAAACTCAACAGGCTCAATAAGTTCGGCGTTGTCACAAAAACCCAGCCGTGTGGTTTCGCCAATCTTACCAGTTCCCGCAGAAAAGCGCGTGGATTTTCCAAGTGTTCAATTGTTTCAATCGCCAACACCGCGTCGGCGCAACCCTCCGGCAACTCGGCGCGGCCCGTGTCCAAATCCACCTGACAAAATTCACCTTCTGCCGGAAACCCTTCATAACGCACGACATCCACGCCCACATAACGCGCAAAACGCTCGCGCACGAAAGGCCGCAAACTCCCTACCCCGCAGCCTACGTCTAAAACCAATGCGCCGCGAATATCACGCGCCGCCAAAGCCCGCGCCGCCATCTCATAAATGGCCTGTTCGCTAATACCCAAACTCTGGCGGGCGCGTTCTTCAACATCTAAAGTCATATATGCAAAACAACGTGCGACTCTTTAGCTGGTCAAATCTTGCAAACGGCTGTTTTGCGGCTGTGCCGCCTGATGTGCGGCGATGGCTCTGCCTCGCCGTTACGCGCAGCCCCCTGGGTTTTGCGGCTCTGCCGCCGTTGAAGAGGCGTAGCCTCAGAATTAAGAAGCAAGCTACCGGAAAGGCCAAGCCTTTCCGCACATCGGGGCGGCGCAGCCGCAAAAAAGTCATCTATTAGGCGCGTTCAGACCATTTAGAATCGCGGTCAACCGCTTCAACTGCGCTTGCGGTTCGCACAATTCGCGGGCGCGTGTTTGCGCGGGCGCGGCATATTGCTGCCGTCTTTCCGGCGCGTCAAGCAAACTTTGCACAGCAGTTGCCAGCGCGTCCGCGTCATCCGGCGGCGTCAAGATGCCGCAGGTTTCGTCAACGATTTCCAGTGCGCCGCCCAACGCCGTCGCCACAACGGGCAAGCCGGCGTAAAGGGCTTCAACAAAGACGATACCAAAGGGTTCCGGGCCAGTGTTGGGTTGACAAAAGATGTCTGCGGCTTGCAAAAGGCGCGGCACATCGGGGCGTTGTCCCAGCCAACGGACGCGCTCCGCGACGCCAAGCGTGGCGGCTAATTGTTGCAATTCCGAGAGATAACGCGCTTCGTGGGGGCGTTGCGCGCCGCCCGCGAACCAGACTACCCAATCAGGCTTTTCGCGCAAACGCGCCAATGCTTGCAGGTGTAAACGGTGGCCCTTCCATTCTTCCA
>JAYVJN010000183.1:0-4463 GCA_043769325.1 Acidobacteriota bacterium | reverse complement strand
CGCAAACGACAGCAAAATGCGCCGGCTCGAAATCCAGACCGAACTCGCCAAATCGTACTGAATAAAGAGTTGCAGCGTGCCGCGCACCACTTCCAGCGGCGTCGGCAAAGTGTCCGGGCTGACCAAGTTGCCAAACGTCAAGCCGCACCACACCGCCAGCACCAACAACGGCGCGGCAAAGCCCAGCAGCAACGCTGTCCGGCGCGGCAGAGGGGCGCGTAGCTCCCACCAATTTATTTTTGCAGACATACTCTGGGTTCGCAGTCATCTTGACTGCACCGACGTTCGCCGTCACGAAAGTTCGGTTATAAATTCAACATTTACCAAAGGGGCGCAAAACTTATCATCTTGCACCGGCTTTCGCCGTCACGAAAGCCGGTTGCAGTCAAGATGACTGCGAACCCAGATGGGTTACTCTGCCGTGAGGATAACTTTAATATCCGTGCGGCGATTCAGTTGACGTCCCGCTTCGGTTTCGTTGGGCGCGACGGGATTGCCCGCGCCGCGTCCGATGGTCTGGAAACGGGACGGCGGAATGTTGGGGAAATTCTTCAGAATGTAGTTTTTAACGGCAATGGCGCGGCGTTCCGAGAGCGGCGCGTTGACGCTTTGCGCCCCGGTGTTGTCAGTGTTGCCTTCAACCCGTAGAACCGTGCTGCCGAACGAAGTCATCAATTCGCCCAGTTTGTCGAGCAAAAAGAATGAGCCGGCCATGATTTCGTCGGAGCCAGGCGTGAACTGCACCTGAATCTGTTGCTTGAGAATCGGCACGTCTTTTTCCGTCGGGGCTTTCGCCACAACCGGCTTTTCTTCAACGGTTTGGCTGGGATAATTGGCGGCTAACGCCTGCACGAAACGCGAATCAGACCAGTCTTTGGCCGAGATGGATTTGTTGACCAAGCCTTTTTTGCGCCAGATGACAAAGGCCGTGTCAAAGAGCGTTTCAAAGTGAGCTTTGCTCCCCGTGAGGCCGTAAAATTGGGCGTTATCGGCGTAGGGCGTGAGTTTCAGGCCCGACAACATACCGGAAACCGTTTCGCCGTCCAGTTTTAACGCTTGGCCGACGACGGCGTTGGAGGGGTTCGGGTTGTCGCGCATCTGTTCGATGCCCTTGAACCAACCATCCACAAAAGCGCGTACCGTTTCGGGTGCTTTGTCAATCACATCTTGCCGCGCCACGAGCGTATCGGCGATGACGTTGGTGGCCGAAGCGGTTGTCACCAAAATCCGCGCCTCGTCGCCACGCGCTTGCGCCGCGCCCGATAAATCCGGTTCCCAAGTAACCGCCGCGTCAACATTCTTCGAGCGAAAGGCCGCCGCCGCCAGCGATGCGTCGCCGGTAAAGATAATGTTCTTCTCAATTAGATTGCGTTCGTCAGGCGTCAGGCCCGATTGCGCCAAAAGGTAGAGCAACAGAAAATGCGACGGCGTAAACTGCGTGCACGCGATTTTTTTGCCCTTCAAATCTTCGATGGATTTGATGGACGAGAGCGAGACGATGCCGTCGCCGCCGCGCGACCAATCCTGCATCATCACAGATTTAGCCGATTGTCCCTGTTCGGCGAGAATCGAAGCCTCGCGCGCCCAGTTGTCCACCGTGTCCCACATAATGTCAATGTCGCCTTTGCGAAAGGCCGCGAGTTTGGCCGCCGGGTCTTCTATCAACACAAACTTAACATCCATGCCGTAGTTTTTCTTGTAGCCCGAACCGGCGTTCGGCTCCATGCCGTTATTATAGACGATGCCCGGCGCGTGGCCGGCCCAGGTGTTGATGGCAACCACCAACGGGCGCGATAATTTGCCCGCGCCCAATGCCACCGGCGCAACGCCCGTCGAACCGGTCTTGCGGTTCGGGTCGCCAGGCTGTCCTTTGAGGCCGTCGAAATCTGAGTTTTTAACTTCCTCAGTGCCGCCCACCCCGCCCGTCGCCCAATTTTTGATGGACGAACCGGCCCAAGACCAGACCACAAAGCCGAGTACGGCCAGAATCACGGCGGTTATAAATATTTTCGCTAAAGGTGTCAGTTGCATAATGTTATCCTCATACTAAAGGGGAGCGCGAGCCTTGTCCGCAACGAGCCGAAAGGCGAGTAAAGCCCTGTCGCCACGAGGCCGCTTGCCGTTTAACGCGCCGCTGCCGTAACCATTTTTCGCGCTTTGCGCTCATGCGGACAAGGCTGTCCGCGCTCCCAGCCTTGCTACATGGTTTTCTGGCCGCCTTGCTGGGCTTGTTGGGCCGCTTTGCGGGCTTTCATTTCTTCAAGTTGCTGCTTGGCTTGCACGTCGCCGACCTGGTTTTTCAGGTTTGCCAGACGCGAATCCAGCGACGATTCGGACAACTCTTTGTTCAGGTTCGATTCGGCGATAGTCGTTTTGATGTGTTGGCGCACATTGTCCAGGGCGCGGACTTCGGCGTCCACCGAGAGGCCGTCCAATTGCTCCTGAATCTTGATGCGGGCTTGCGCCGATTGGAATTTCGCCAGCATCGCGTCGCGTTCGCCTTGCAGTTTGCGAATTTCGGTTTGCACGCTCAAGAGCGATGACTTGGCGGAATCGGCGTCATTTTTGGAAGACTCGTTTTCAGCCTTTAGTTCCGTGAGTTCCGCCAGCAGACCATTCTTTTTCTGAATCAACACCAACGCCAAATCGTCCTGATTGGTGGCAACCGCCGTATCTAGTTCGGCCTCGGTCTGCGCGAGTTCGGCGTTGGCCTTCTTGAAACGCTCGTCAATCTCGTCGCGCCGGCGAATGATGGCGGCAGTCGCTGACTTTAACTTCGAGTATTTTTCAACCATCGAATTGATGGCGTTTTCGTAAGCGATTTCCGGGTGTTCCTTTTCAATATCGGCAATCCACAACGAGAGAAAGCCCTTCCACAAATTACCTAAACGCGAAAAAATTGACATATTTTTCTCCTCACTAAACAGTCGGCAGTCGGCAGTAAAATCAATCGCGCTGCTCCCATTAATTGACCAACAAAGCAGGGCGCATAATTTCTCCCCTACTCCCCCACTCCCCTACTCCCCCACTTGCGGCGCAGCTGGTTCTTGCAATTTGGGCGAGGCTTTGACCACTTCGGCAACGGCGTCGCGCCCGAAAAATTCAAGTATTTGTTGCACTTCCAGCTTTTTCTGATTACACGAAGCGACCACCGCGTTCTGTTCGTTGACGCGCTCTTCCATGATGCGACGGATGGTTTTAATCTCTTCTTCGTAGGTTTGGATGCGCGTCGTAGATTCTTTAAGCAGCGTTTCGGTGTCCGTCGCGCCGGTGCGGATGTAGTATTCCAACGCCTGAATTTCCGCGACGCCGGCTTCGATAATCTTCTCAATCGGCACGCCGAAAGCGTTGAGCGACGCCTCGACAATCTGTTTCTTGACCGCCGCGTCCGTGCCGGCGGGCAAACTATTGAGCAACGCCAGAGCCTTATTCACCCGTTCGCGTTCCTCGGCATCCACGCCGCCGGATTGGTAAACCGCGTCGAAATCCACCTTGCCGCCGGGCGCGGGCGGCGGCGTACCGTAACTCGCGGGAACCGGCGGCGGCGTTGGCACAGGCGGCGGCGTGGAGGCCGCCAGATTGCCCTCGCCCACCGGCGCGGCGTTGGCGTATTTGGCGATGAGTTCATCGGCGGTGGCGTCCGTCGCAACCTCTGAGGCGGGCGCGTTTTCCGCGCCTTCCTGCACGATGAACCAGCCTAAAACCGTATTGCCCCAATTTTTCTCAGCCATAATCTTTAAACTTCCCTGCCTCTATTACCTTTATGCGCGGCGTGAGTCAAGATAATTTACTGCTCGGATGACCGCTTGGCTCTATTTTCAGCCGCGACCTGCGCCCAAACCGTGTCGAGAATGCGTTCATCTTCTTCGGTCAACTCAGGCCCCTCATCGCCGGTTAAGCCAAGTTCTTTGGCGCGGATTTTTTCCCGTTCGCGGGCGTGCAGTAAATCAAGGTAGTCCTCAAAGGTCGTCCTTGAATTGAAATCGCCTAACCGCATGGCTTCGTCAAACTCGGCGCGTGCTTCCTCCAAGCTAACCGGAAGTTCAATCGTTACAGTTGCCATCCCTTTGCCTCCAATTCCCGTGTGTAGCCTCTAAACACCATCATCATACTGCTATCAGGGGCTAAATCAAACACCATAGGGCGCGAACAACCATTTCTTCGCCACCATTTGATGCCGGCTTGGTGCTGCATCAACTCATTCAGAGTACGCGCCCCGTATAACTCACCAGACAAATTCTTCTGTTCTTCCAACCACAAAGGAGCGTCAAAGCCGCAACGCGCCCAGGTGTAATAACCGTTGCGGCTGACGGATTTGGCGTCGCCTTCGCCGTATAATTCGATGCGTTGGATGCCAAGCGGCTGCGCGGCTTGGATTTGCGTCAACAAAGCCCGGACGCCGAGGTATGGCGGCGCGTCGTGGCGTTTGGTAAATTCGTGGTTGTAGATGAATAACGCGCCGT
>JAYVJN010000182.1:0-10956 GCA_043769325.1 Acidobacteriota bacterium | reverse complement strand
GAAGCCGACGCGCCGCTCAGTTCGGCCCTTATCGCGCTCAAATTCAATCCGGCGCTGCTCAAAGTCACGGGCCTGACACCTGGCGACGCCAGCGCGGGTGCGCGGCTAATGCAACTTATTGACCCCAACGGCAAAGTTTCCGTGATGGTCATGCCGGACGCCAACACGACGCTCAAACCCGGAGCCAGCGTCTTGTTTTACCTTGAGGTGGAAGCCGTCGGCGCGGGTGCCAACGCGCTTGATTTTGACCGCAACGGAATGCGCCTGACCACCACCGAAAACCGCGACGCCTTCCCGCGTTACGCGGAAACCGGGTTGGCGGTGAAACCGCAGTAGTGAAGTGGGGAGTGGGGAGTAGGGAGTGGGGAAAAACAAGAAAGGAGCGCGTTTGCGATAATGAACAATCTTAACCAACAAGCCGAGTCTGTTCAGCCGCGTTCTTTCTCCCCCACTTCCCCACTCCCCCACTCCCCCACTCCGCGAAGCGGTTTCACACTCCTCGAACTCATCATCACGGTTGCCGTCTTGTCCATTCTGACGTTGGGCGTGATTCCGTTGGTTAAAGTTTCGGTCAAACGGCAAAAAGAGCAACGCCTCCGCGAAACTCTGCGCGAAATGCGCGCCGCCATTGACCAATTTCACCGCGAAGCCCTGGCCGGCCAAACCTTGCGCGGACAAGGGCAAGGGCAACCAGGTTTCGGCCAGCTAGGAAGCAACCCCAATCCACCGGTTCCAGGACAACTGCAACAAGGGCAAGGCGGTTTTATTGACCCGCGCATTCGTGTCGGCATTGTAGATGACAAGATTTTCAAGACCGATAACTTAGACCGCTATCCACCGGATTTGGATACTTTAGTGCAGGGCGTCAATGTCGCGCCCTTGCCGCAATCGCAAGGCCCGGTCGGCGGCGTAAACGGGCCGAATGCCACGGATAACCGTCTAACATCTGACAAGAAAAAGGTTTACTTGCGGCGCATTCCGGTTGACCCGATGACGGGCGAGGTGGATTGGGAGTTTCGCTCCAGCTATGACGAACCGGACGGCGGTTCTTGGGGCGGCGAAAATATCTTTGACGTGCGCTCGAAATCACAGGAGACTGCGCTCAATGGGGAGAAATACAGTGATTGGTAACATAAGATTTTGGATTTTAGATTTTGGATTTTGGATTAACAGCCGCTTTGCCAGGCGGTTTGGTTTTCTGTCCGGCAACCCAAAATCTAAAATCCAAAATCCAAAATCGGCTGGTTTTACCCTGCTCGAATTGCTGATAGTGATGTCCATTATCATCATTCTGGCGACGGTGACGCTGCCGCAATATCAGCGCATGATGCGTCACGCCAGAGAATCCGTCTTGCGCGAAGATTTGTTTCAGATGCGCAAATCGCTTGACCAATACGCCGCCGACAAAGGCAAGTTGCCGCAGAGTTTGAACGATTTGGTCGAAGGCGGTTACTTGCGCGAAGTGCCGCTTGACCCCATGACTGACGAGAAAGACTGGCAAGAAGTCTCCGGCGAAGACCCCAACGACAAAGACGGCGGTTCCGGCGTGGTGGACGTGAAAAGCACCTCACCCGACACCGGCGGCGACGGCAAGGCTTACAGCGAATGGTAGCCCAATTTGCGATTGGATTTTGACGGCTACGCTAATCCACAAGTCAGTACCCTGAGCGGTAGCGACGGGGCAGAGCGCAAATTTAGCATCAAGGTATGGACAGGCCCCGCTTCCGGTACTGACTTGTACAACCAACGCTAAATCCAATCTAAAATCCTAAGATGTCTCTTTTCAATAAAATTCTTAGTCCGCGTCTGCCGGCGACGGCCTTGAGTTTGGACGGGCACAGCGCGACGATGGTGCAATTGGAACGCAATCGGGGGGCGTTTGCCTTGCGCCGCGCCGCTACCGCCGCCATGCCGGAAGGTCTGCTCAAACCTGATTTCACCGAAGTAAACATCACTGACCCCGAACGCCTGGCAGATTTCCTCGCGCATTTATCCGAGAGCGCGGGCCTGACGCGGCAAAGCAAATGGTCGGTTGCTTTGCCCGAAGCCTGCGCTGCGACGCACGTTCTGACGCTGGAAACAAAACCCGCCTCGCGCCAGGAAGCCGACGAAGTTTTGCGTTGGAAAACCGAACGCGCTTTCGGCACGCCCTACGAATCACTGCGCTCCGTGCGTGAACGGATTCCGGCGGATATGTCGGGCCGTGAGCGTTATTTAGCAGTCGGGATGCGCTTGTCTGTGTTAGATGAGTACGAAGAAGTGTTTGCCATGCTGGGCTGGAAGGCGGGCTTCATCGCGCCGCGTCACGTCGGTGAAGCGCGTTGGCTCAATGGCAAAAAAGGCGCAACCGGCGACGCCTTGCTCATCAGCGCGCACCGCGAAGGCTTTACCGCGCTCGTGCAACGCAACGGACAGCCGTTTATCTTGCGTTCCGTGCCGTGCGAATTGGCTGACCGCGACGACGAGCTCTTTCGCTTACTGCTCTTTTACCGTGACCGCACCGGCCCGGCGGATGAAGTGGCCGTCCCGCTCAACCGTTTGCTGGTAGTGGGCGAAGACCCAGACCGCCAAAGCATCGCCAAAGTCGTCAACGAAACCCTGTCAACCAATTTACGCGCCCTCACGCCGCCCGAAGTTGGCTTAAACTTACCCGACGCCCAGCTAAATTTCGCCGCCATCGCCGCCCCCGCCGGACTTGCGGCCCTCGCTTGGTAAGCAGTCGTTCGCAAAGTTGTTAATTTGCGGGAACTTGCATCGTTATAGCTTCGTAAGAATAGCCAAATCAGCGGAGGAGGAGATTTTGATGAAGCGAAACATAACTATTTTGGCCTGCGTGGCCGGATTACTGGCGTTAACAGGTTGTCATGGCAAGATGTTCAATTTTGGCCTGGGTGTCAAGGGCAGCGGTGTTGCCAAAACTGAACAGCGTAACATTGGCAATTTCACTGGTTTAGATGTGCGTGGCGCGTTTCAGGTGGAAGTAATCTGCCAAAAAGAGGCCCGCCTGGAAATAACGGCGGACGACAATCTGCTGAAATATATCAAAACCGAAGTGCGCGGCGGCGTACTCCACATAGAGACAGACGGCGCACAACTTAATTTCAAAGATTCGCCGCGCGTGTTGATTGCCGTCCCATCGTTGGATGATTTCAACATTTCCGGCGCGTCGCGCGTCAAAGCGACAAATATGAAGGCCGGTGACGTGAAAATCAATCTGAGCGGGGCCTCACAATTTGCGGCTACGGGCACAGCGCAAGGCATTGAAGCGGATTTAAGCGGCGCGTGTAAGTTTGACGGCAAAGATTTGCAGGCTGTAAAGGTGGACATAAACGCCAGTGGCGCGAGCAAAGCCGACGTTTACGCCTCTGCTGATTTGTACGCTGAAGCCAGCGGCGCAAGCAGCGTCTATTATTACGGAAATCCGCAAAATATCTCGCCCAAAACCAACGGCGCGAGCAAAATAAGCGCAGGTTCCTAACTTTTTTTCACGCCCAGGGAATAAATTAAGGCCAAACCGGATGACAAGTTTGTCCGGTTTGTTTATTTTAGGAAGGGAAACCGCCGCCTCGCATAGCGATTTAACACTTCGCTGACAAAAAAAGATTCGGAGGATAAATCCGTGAATATGCCGCAGCCCGTATCCTCTGGCAGTGAGCCAGTCCAATCCGGCTTTCAAGCCGGGGTGGCTCGTGCGCGTGACCAAGAAATGGCAGAGTTGACGCACTCTATCGCCGCAGGTGACGAAGACGCCCTGGCGCAACTTTACGACAAGACAAACCGGCTGGTTTACAGCGTGGTTTATCGCGTATTGGGTGAACATACTGCTGCTGAAGAAGTTACGCTTGATGTTTATATGCAGGTTTGGCGACAGGCGAGCCGTTTTGACGCGGAACGCGGCGCGTTGCTGACCTGGCTGATAACCATCGCCCGCAGCCGCGCCATTGACCGCCTCCGCGCTTCGCATATGACGCAACAGCGCACCGAGCAACTGGATTTGACCGAAGGCGCGCAAACCGCGCGGTCTTTTGCCAATATTGAAGAAGCGGTGTTGCTTTCCGAACGCGGGCGCATCGTACAAACGGCTCTGCTGGCTTTGCCAACGGAGCAACGCGAAGTGATTGAACTGGGCTATTTTCTCGGCCTCAGCCACAGTGAAATCGCGGAACGGCTAAACCAACCGCTTGGAACCGTAAAAACCCGCGTGCGGTTGGGTATGATGAAGTTGCGGGAAATCTTGAAGCCCACGTTTGAGAGAGGCTTGCAAGGCTAATTTTTATTTATACTGCGCTGTGCTTTGGGCAGCATTGACGAAAAACATCTCTCTCGTAACGGCGCGTTACTGCCCGCCGTCGCCCCGACAAAATATAAACGAATAGGTTAGGGCAATTAAATGCAAGAAAAAGACCGCGACATTTTGAGCGAGCAAGAAATTTTTGACTGGCTGACCACGCCGGAACTATCCCAAGCGGAACGACAGGGCGAAGCTCGCGCTATGCAAGAAACGGTAGCTGTGATGGCCTGGGCCGTGCCGACAGTTTCGCCGTCCGTATCCTTGCGCTCACGTTTGTTAGAGCGCGTTGCGCAGAACGCCGCGCCCGTTGATTCTGAGGCCAAACCTTTCATCTCGCCGGCCCTTCTGAGCGTCCGCTCCGACGAGGGTAACTGGCGGGACATCAAGCCTGGGGTGCAGTTTAAGAAGCTCTTTGTGGACAAAACAAATGATTTGCTGACCGGACTGTACCGCCTGGCCCCTGGCGTAACCATCGAAGCGCACCGGCATCGCGGCCACGAACAAACCTATATTCTGGAGGGCGATTGCCGCGTCGGTGAGCTAACTTTCGGCCCCGGCGATTTCCACTGCGCCACCTCCGGCAGTACCCACGAAACACTTTCCACCGAAAACGGCACACTGTTGCTCATCATGTCGCCGCTGGAGTATGAAGCGGTGGCGTAAAAATATGCCGGTTTGTTGAACTCTCAAAGTTATTGCAGCGTAAGCATTTAACTTTGAACCTCGAACTCGAAACTGCCTGCTTATCAAGGCTTACGCGGCGGGTTCGCGCCATTCAAACGGGGTGGCGCATTTCTGTCAGTGGTTGCGCTGCCGGCGGTGCGGCCTGAACGGGTTAGGGCGATGCGTTTTTCCTGCTTTGGCCCGTCGGCGACGGTGACGCGGATGGCGCGGTAAGTGCCGTCGCGGGTTTTATTGGTCGGACTATAACCGAGACTGTACTGCGTCCGCATATCGCGCACGATTTCCGCTGCGATGCCCGGCAGTTCGCTTACAGAAGTTGGCAAAAAGACCCGCCCGCCCGTCTCTTTGGCAATGCGCGTGAGCAAATCTACCGATTTCTGCCGCGAACTCTTGCGTATTAAACCGGCGTCTTTGTCCAATTCGTTGACGAAACCGATGATGAAAATCTGCACGTCCTGTTCGCGCAAAAGAGCGAGCAATTCTTCCTGTTTGTAGTAACTGTTTTTGTCTTCGCCGTCGGTGACAACGATGAGCGCACGCAAACGCCGGTCGTCTTTGTTACTCTTGCGATATTCGGAAACGTGCTCCGCGCCCAAATAAACGCCATCAATCACTGCCGTCTGCCCGCCTTCGGTATAAAGGTTGTCTAACTCTTCGGCTAAATCTTTTTTGTCCGATGTAAAATCGCGGATGGTTTCCACTTTGTCGCTGCTGATAAAGCGCATCAAGAAGGTTTCATCGCCTGGCTTATTGCTGTTGACAATGGCTTTACCGGCTTCGATTACTTGCGGCAATTGCGAACGCAGTGAACCCGAATTGTCAATCGCCAAACCGTAGCTAATCGGCACTTCTTCGCGGCTAAAAAACTTGATTTCTTGTGGCAAACCATCCTCAAAGACGCGGAAATCTGCCTGGCTTAAATTGGACTGCGGGCGATTATTACGGTCAATCACGCGCACATTTAAGTTAACCAGATTGGATTCGATAACCACGATTTCATCCGGGTCAATCTCCGTGCCTTCCGGTGTGGGCGCGGGCGTCGGCTTCGGCGTTGGGGTAGGTTTTGGTGTCGGCGGCGGCGGCAGTTCATCGCTTGCCGAAGGAATCACGACGCGCGGACGCGCCGGCGTCGGGATGGGCGTGGGCGTGGGTTTGCCCTGCGCCGGATTCTGCGGCGTCAAGGGTCGCGCCGCTTGCGCTTGTGTCCAGGCCAAAACCGCCAACGACAAAACTGCCAGCAAGCCCAATGACAGAGTGCGGCGGACAGCAAAAGACAACTTGGTTTTTTCGGTTTTCATCTTCGTCAAATGTTTCTCAGGCCAATCTTTAAGGTGAGCGTCAACCCTTTTATTGTCGCGCATTTTCGCAGCTTTACCAAGCGCAGCGCACATCTTTACAGATGCGTGGCGTCGGCCAGGCGTTGCAACCTCAGCTTACGGTGCGCGCGTTCCCAATGTTTACGCGGCATAAAAACGGACGTGAAATTCGTCGTTAAAGGCGTTGAGGTCGGTTTTGCGTCTGGCGAAGAGGCGCGATTCGCGGAGCATTTCAGGCAAATTGCCGGGTAGAAGTTTCAATCCATATGCCGTGTTGCCAAAGAGCGCGGCGAGTTGCGGGTTGAGTCTTTGTGGCACGCCGTAGCGGATAGCGCGGTTGGCGGTTGGCATGAACCCTTGAGTACGGCGCGGATTGCAGATTTCCAGCGAAGCGTCGTACAAATTAATTCGTGTGGCCCCGTCGCGTAACGCTAAATCACGGTGCGTCAAGGCATTAACCAAAGCTTCGCGCACCGCGCTGCGGTGGTAATTGGCGCGGGCCGTAATGGGCGCAGTCTTCGCCGCGCCAGGAAATACGGGCGGGCGCGTCTCCCATAAATCGCAGTAACGCTCAATAAATTTCCCGACGCCTTCGTAAATTGTGAATAGATTGCCGTTAAAATGGGCTTGTTCGATAAGCGGCGCGGTGCTGGCCTCGCCCGCGTAGCGTGTGACGGTGACGCCGGCGCGGGGCAACAATTCGCTCACGCTTTCGTCGCGCCCGAATAAAAGTAGGCCCGCCACCGTCGGCGTCACGGCCTCCATCAAACCGACGCCCAACAGCAAATCGCGCCGCAGAATTTCGCCCGTCGCGTAATTGCCGGCGGCGGCCTCGTTATAAGCGTCACCGGTGAAAGCGCGGATAAAAGTCCACAGATGCGCCTCGTCTATGTCGTTGAGCGTCGCGCCGGGCACGGGGATATTTTCGTAAGCGAAGGGCCGCGCTTCGTCCAACAACGAAGATAACTCTTCGCGCGTGGCTTCGCGCTTTTCGCTGCCGACGCGGATGTAAAAACGTCCGTCGCGCGTCCGGTAAGGCGGCCTTTTGCCGACCACGTCAAGCGCCACAACGCGCCGCCCGTTATCAAACGCTACACGGTCAATGAGCGGAACCAGCGGCGGCTCAATATCTTCGCGGCACAGGCGCACAAGTTCGGCCTGTACTTCTTCCGGTTCGGCCACACCTTCGACGCGCAACTGGTCGTTGACGCCGAAAATGATGACGCCGCCGCCGGTATTTGCCAACGCAACTATCTCTTGCGCGATGCGTTCGGGGTTGGAAAGCTTTACTTTGAGTTCGAGAAAAGTATCTTCGCCGCCGCGAATCAGCCGGACTAATTCGGTGCGCGAGGTTTCCGGCGCGGGTGCGGTCATCTGATACTCTTGGAAAGAACGCACGGTGACGGGTTCTTGGCGTTGGTTGCTGCGGAATCTACGGCGTGCCATTAGTGACGCGAAAACGTGGCCTTTAATTCACCTTGCGGCGGGGCAATTTTCGTCATTCACGAATAACATCTTACGCGCCGCAGGGCAAATGAAAAGGAAAGTTTATTGAAAATCGCTAGGGCTTATTCAAAGTAAGAAAATAACAACGGGCCAACTCGCGCAAGGGATTTACCCTAACCCAACGCCGGATGTGGTTATCAATTATCAACTATCAATTATCATCTATTACGGTAACAACGCTGGTTTAGCCATAATAGATGATAATTGATAGTTGATAATTGATAACCGGCGATGCTCTATCCTTACTTTGAATAAGCCCTGGAAAATCGCGGTTGATACTTACCGCTACCGCAAGGTCAACAATTTCTCGACAATTTCCCGCGCCGCGTGGGGCCGCGCGAATCGCAAGGCGTTGGCGCGCATCGTGGCGAGGCGTTGCGGGTCGTCGAGCAGTCGGTCAAGTTTATAGCCCAAGACTGGCAAATTATTGCAACGAATAGCGATGCCTTCTTCAAGCAAGTGGTCGGAGTTGCGTTCTTCCTGGCCCGGAATGGGGTTGACGATGACGAAAACCAAGCCTTTTGCCAACGCTTCGCAAGTGGTGAGGCCGCCGGGTTTACCTAAGACGATGTCGGCGGCAGACATATATTCGTCCATTTCCGTCGTGTAGCCGATGGGCTTAATGATGACGTTACCGGACGGCGGCAGGCGTTCGATTTTACTTTTCAGTTCCTCGTTTTTGCCGCACAACGCCACGACCTGCGCCGGATGCCGCATTCGCCCTAAGCTTTCGAGTAAATGTTCCATCGGCCCCACGCCGAAACCGCCCGCTGAGACGAGAATCGTCGTCAAATCCTGTGCCAAACCGTGTTTGGCGCGCATCGCCGCTTTGTCTTTGTGTTCCGCAAAAAGCGGGTCAATCGGGATGCCGCTGACGGTAAGTTTTTCCGGTGGAATGCCCAACGCCTCCAAATGGGCGCGGGTTTCGTCGAGCGCGACAAAATACTGCTCATAGTGATGGCACAACCACATGGCGTGAACGTCAAAGTCTGTCACCACAATGGCTTGGCGGCAATTGAGTTTCCCCTTCGCTTTGAGCCACGAGACGATTTCGGCGGGCAAAAAGTGAGTGCAAACAATCACGTCCGGCTGGTATTTCTGCACCATTTTGACGAACGGGCGCGTGTTCAAACGGTCAAGCGCGAGGCGTCGGCGTTCGTTTTCCCAGGGCGTATCGAGTTGGTCGTAAAGCCAGCCGAGCAGGTCGGGCGCTTTGTTGACCAAATCCAGATAGGCTTTGGAGTATAGGCGGCGAAAGAGCGCGTTGGTGTAGTCGAGCGTATCAACGTGGCGCACTTCGCGGGCCGCTCCGGTTAGTTGAAAGGCGCGTTCCAGAGCTTGCGCGGCGCGGATGTGGCCGTTGCCGGCGGAAGCGGAAAGCAGCAAAACTTTGTCAAACATAGCAAAGAATTGTCGCACGAAAAACGATGCTTGCAAAACGTAACTTGAAATTTCCGCGAAGTTATTTGAGCGACACGGTAGCGGCCCCTAAAATCCGGCGGCTCTGGCGTTCCTGCACCAAAACGACGGCCCGCAAGTTGGCGCGTTGCCATGATTTGTTGAAGTTTACGGTGGGCGTTGCCTGAAAATCTTTGCCATCGCTGTTGCCGATAATGCTCAGTTGCCGCGTGACCGCCGTGTGCGTAAGACGGCGTCCTGAGTTTTCGCCGCGCGACACGCTGGACTGCAAGCCGGTTTCCGTAACGGCGAGAACGATTTCCGCCGTGTCGCCGGAACTCAGGGCAGGTATCTTTTCGACTTTGACCGAGAGATTTAAGCCGCCGCTCTTTTCTTCCTGGCGTTGCAGACTGACGGTGGCTTTGGGTTGTTTGAGTGCCTCGCGGATGGCGTTTTGTGCGCGGTCTTCATTGCTGCCGACAAATTCCGCACGCCCGTCCACGACCATTTGCGGCGTGTAAATCCGGCCCCGCGCAAAGGCTTCCGCGTAACCGTTTTGCCGTTGGCTAAAGGCCGCCGCCGAAAAGGGGTCGGCCCAACCGATGTAATTCCAGTAATCTACATGGAGCGAGAGCGGGATAATCTCGGCCCCGGCGATAGGTTGCGCGCGCTCCAATTCTTGCAGCACGACATCAGCCGGCGGGCAACTGGAACAGCCTTCGGAAGTGAAAAGTTCAACTACGACGGGCACACGGGCGTCGCCGGCCACTTCCGGCGCGGCGGCTTCAGCCGTTGACGAGTCTGCGACTCCGGCGTGACCCGAAGCGCGCCAAACCCAAGCGGCGGTGATGGTTGCGGTAATAATGATGACGCCAAGTAATAATTTTCCGGTTTGCATAGATTTTCTCCGTCTTTTCTGCGGCTGCCGTAGAGTTATACGCGACATTTCTACATTTATTCCACCGTGATTAGACAAAAACATATTTTTTTTACGTCTCTTTGCCGGAAGTCTGAAATATTTGGCGAAAATTGAACACTATTCAATGAGTGGTAAAGAGCCGCAGCGAAAAAATGTTGCGATAAGGGTGAAAAATAGCAGACAAAGACCGACAAATTTGCTATCATTGCTCTGTTACCTCTTAGATACCTTGTGCGACTGGCAACCACGCTGTCCGCTTCGCGCAAGATTCGCTAAACCTTGTGGCAACATAGTTTGCCGCTTTTGTCAATAGAGTTACAAACCACTGCAAAGTAGGTTTGATTTGCCTCGCGGTAAGTTTTACAACTCGTTTAAACTTGAATCATAGATTAATTTTTCCGCTGGTTTTACGCCTTCGGAAATTGTGGGAATCACTTACTTGTGTCAACCAGATTAAACTACAAAATCGGACAAGGTAACGATGTGCTTCTGCTCCAAGCCATCGCGGGCGGAGAGGAAATTGCTCTCTCGCAACTTTATGACCGTTACCGGCTAATCCTTTTTGGCCTCTTGGTGCGTATATTACGCAGCCAGTCCGAAGCGGAGGAAGTGTTGCAGGAAGTCTTTATCCAAGTCTGGCAACGGGCGGGCGATTTTGACGAAGCGCGGGGTAAGCCCTTTACCTGGCTCGTAACCTTGGCGCGCAGCCGCGCAATTGACCGGCTGCGGGCTTTGGGCGCGCGGGAACGGGCAACCCATGAAGCCGTTCGTAACATCCCTGAAGTGTGGAGCGACGCCGTAACCGACGCCATCCGCGCCGAACGGGGCCAAATCGTCAGAAC
>JAYVJN010000181.1:0-11418 GCA_043769325.1 Acidobacteriota bacterium | reverse complement strand
CGCACTCATGTTACGCACTATTGCGGCTGTGCCGCAGGATGGGCGCGAAGGTTCTACCTTCGCGGCAAAGATTCTCTTGCGGTTCTGCGGCTAGGCCGCGCTTGACGGGCAACGGCGGCACAGCCGCGAAAATGAGGTGCGGCGTAATCCGCGAAGGCGTAGCCGTTCGCGCCCATCCGACGGCACAGCCGTAAAACATGATAACGGCGTAACATGAGTTACTTATTTTTAATGTCGTTATCAAAGTCATCGGCCCATTGCCGGCAAAAACGCCGCTGTTGAACCTCACAAGAGATTGCTAATTGTCGGCGAAGCTACTTTTATTTCAACAACTTTCGCGCCCAAAACCGGATGCGTGGCGGTCAATTTGATAACCCCCGCAGTCTCTTTGGTTTTCACCCAGACCGCGCCCACGCCGCCGAACAAGGCGAATGGATTTTCGCCGATGATTTCGCCGGGGCCTTCGATTTTCAGGGCGACGGCGGCATTGGCGAAAGGCCGCGCCGCGCCGTATTCGTCGGTGACGCGCAAGACGACGCGGGTAGCGTCTATGCCGTCGCCGGTGAGTTCTTTGTCGTCCGGTTCGACGAGCAATTGCTTATCCACGCCGAGGCCGGACATCTTTTTTTCAATCACTTTTTGGCCGCCAATATAGCCTTCGATAGTCAAATCGCCCCAGCCGCCGCGCAAGCCTTCGCGGATGTTGGCGATGAACGG
The DNA here is from genome assembly GCA_043769325.1 of Acidobacteriota bacterium. Lineage (GTDB taxonomy): Bacteria > Acidobacteriota > Blastocatellia > Pyrinomonadales > Pyrinomonadaceae > JAYVJN01. Next base: position 10,701 of record JAYVJN010000181.1, on the reverse strand, counting down.
CGGGTAGGCCAGATGCGGGAAGTTTTTCCTGTCCGGCGCGATGTCCGCCACCAGTCGCCGTTTGATGTAAACCTTTACCTGTTCGCAGTTTGACGCGATAAAAGCGACGTTGAAGGACTCGTCCCGGTCGCCGCGTGACCAATCGAACGCGGGTTCGAGAACGATGCGTTTTTCCGGCGGTTGTTGCGCCAGATAGATGCCGGCGGAAGGTTTGGGGATGCGGAAAATATCTGCGACGCCGTGATAACAAATTCTGTCGCCGGAGCAGAAATTGGAGTGCGTGTTGTAATCAAAGGCGCACCAACCGATGCCGCCGGCAAACTGTTTGTCGCCAGCGATTTGGTTGTGAATGCGGGCATGGCGCATGGCGTGTTCGGTGATGCGTTCGATGTTGTCGTTGCGCTTGGTCGGGTACATATGCCCGATAAATTCCGTGTTGAGGTAAAGCGGATGGTTCGGCGGCCTGAGCGGAAGCCGAAAATCGTTCATGGTGAAAACGTCTTCCAACAGTTCGGAGTCGTATTTGTTGCGGATGCCGCCCGTCTGCCGCGAATCGTCCAAGTCGCGGGCCGCTTTATTGGTGCGCGTGTAAAACTCGCCGTTGTCGCCCGATTCGTTGATGCGAACGCCCCACAAAATGACTGAAGGATGATTCCAGTCGCGCTTGACCATCGCCTCAACATATTGCACGGAAAGGTCTTGCCACGCTTTGTCGCCAATGTGCTGCCAGCCGGGAATCTCTTCTAAAACCAATAAACCGAGTTCGTCACAGGCGTCCAGAAAGTGCGGCGATTGCGGGTAATGCGAAGTGCGGACGATGTTGCAGTTCAAATCTTTACGCAAAATCCAGGCATCGCTGCGTTGGACGCGCGCGGGCATCGCCTGGCCGACGTAAGGGTAAGTCTGATGACGGTTTAAGCCACGCAATTTCACAGGTTTGCCGTTGAGCATGAAACCGTCGGGCGTGAATTTCGCCTCACGAAAACCGATGCGCGTGTTGTAATGGTCAACGCATTTCGCGCCCTCGTACAAGCGGACACGGACACTGTAAAGCTGCGGCGCGTCCAAGTCCCACAACTTCAACGCCCCCAGATTTTCCAGCGTCACGACGGGCGCGTTGTCGCCGGCGGTTACGTCGCGCTGCGCTGTGGCGATAACCCTTGCGCCGTCAAGCAGTTCAACCAGCAAACGGCGCGGCGCGGGCGTTGGCGTTTGGATATAACATTTCACTTCCACGCGCCGTTTATCCGTCAAAACGTCCAACGGCTTGGCGAAAACATTGACGACAAACGATTCGTTGACCACGCGCAAGGCCACGTCGCGGTAGATGCCGCCGAAGGTCAGATAATCAATCTCGCCGCCAAAGGGCGGGATGTCTTTGCGCTCCGTCGAATCCACGAAGACGGCTAAAACATTGTCGTCAGACCAGTTAAGGTGTTTCGTCAACTCAAACGAGAAATCGGTGTAGCCGCCGCGATACTCGCCCAAGTCGTGGCCGTTGATAAAGACGCGGGCCGCCGTCATCACGCCGCCGAAATCCGCAAAAACGCGCTGTCCGCGCAGATTTACGGGCAATTTGAAATGTCGCCGGTAAGCCGAGACGAATTGGTAATCTTTGTCGTCAAAGCCATGCCAGGGCAGCATTTTGTTGGTGTGCGGGATGGTCACGCGCTGCCAGGCCGCGTCTTTCAAAGCGGGCGCGGCGGCTTCGGGCGCTCCTTTTTCGTTGAATAGCCAACGATGGTTAAGCGGAAACACGCGGCGCGGCGAGATGTCGGCGGGTTGGGCGAAAACCGCACCGCGCATCATGGTTAAGCCAGCCAGGGCCACGCCGCCGGTTTTGACGAAATCGCGGCGGTTGAGTTTGTTGTTAGTGTTCATAAAATAAAGAGTGACTCTCTTTGCGGCTGTGCCGCCCCGATGTGCGGAAAGGCTGTGCCTTTCCGGTAGCTTACACCCCAATCTTGAGGCTATGCCTCCCAACGGCGGCGCAGCCGCAAAATTCAAAGGGCCGGCCTTACGGCGAGGCGTAGCCATCGCCGCACATCAGACGGCATAGCCATATGACGGCCCATGTCGCATTATTTCTTACCGCATAAAGCCGCGTATTTTCAGCCACTCGGCGCAACGGGCCGGCCAGGTTGACAGCACGGGGTCGCCGCGCCCCAGACCGAAACCGTGCGGGCCTTTTTCGTACAAGTGTAACTCCACCGGCACTTTGGCTTTACGCAAGGCGGTCACAAATTGCAGACTATTTTCCAACGGCACGGCGGTATCGGCGAAAGTGTGGACGAGAAAGGCCGGCGGCGTGTCTTTGGTGACGCGCTCTTCGTTGGAATAGAGCGCGACGAGTTCCGGCGGCGGGTTGTCGCCCAAGAGATTCTTTTTTGAACCGGCGTGGGTAAATTCGCGCATCGTGATGACCGGATAGACCAAAATCATCACGGAGGGTCGGCAACTTACGCGGTCAATCGGGTCGGCTGCGCCGGGGTCGCCGGCGTCGTAATGCGTGCCGGCGGTGGAGGCCAGATGCCCGCCGGCAGAAAAGCCTAAGATACCAATGCGCTCAATGTCCAGGTTCCATTTTGTCGCGTTGGAGCGCACCAGGCGGATGGCGCGTTGGGCGTCCAACAGAGGGGCCGGTTGTTGATAACGCGGCCCCAGGCGGTATTTCAGCACGAACGCCGCCACGCCCAGAGTATTCAACCACTGCGCCACAGGTTCGCCTTCATGGTTTGCCAAGCGCGTGTAACCCCCGCCCGGACAGATAATTACCGCCGCGCCCGTCGCTTTCTCCGGGGCCGGAAAATAGGGCGTCAGCGTGGGAACATCCACTGCCTCGCGCCCCAACGCGCCCGGCGCGCCACCGGGCCAAAGCGTAATCGGTTCAGCGGCTTTGATGCCGCCAGACAGATACAAAAGCCAGCCTAACGCACAGATAAACAGTTTATTTCGCATAACTTTTCAGGCCCCTTGGCGGCACGCCTTCCGGCTACTCATAGATTTCTGCTTCCACAATGCTTAACGCGCCTTTGGCGTCCGCTTTCGGGGCTTCCGTCGGGCCGGCCAATTCAGTTATGCGGCTGAAGCCGTCGCCTTCGCGGAAGGGGGCGGTTAGTTCGATTTTCAGACTGCGGCCCGACGTGGCGGGAAAATTGAGCGTGACATAACCGAGACTGCGCGGCGTCACGCCCTGCCAGACCGTTTGCCTGTCAATCGTCAGCCGTAGCGAATAAGCCCTGTTGCGCCAACCGGTTAGCTTGAGCGTGACGGCGTTGACGCGGGCCGACGCGGTGAATTTGTACTCAATCCAGGCCGTAGAGAGTTGGCCGTCGTTGGCCCATTCAGTGATTTCGTTGTCGTCGTAGGTCAGCGCGGCTTGGGCGGCGTTGGCCCCCGCCGTGACGCCGGCGATGCTCACGGCGCGGCGCGTAGGCGCGAAAGACGCGCCCGCCGGCGTCGGGCCGCGTTGCAAGTTGACGGGCAAACCGTCGTCGGGCATTTCCAGCGACAAACCGCCCACGACACGCACGGGCCGCGAAACCAATTCCAGCGACGCGGGGCGCAAGCCGTCTGCTGTTGCTTGCAACGAGATGCGGCCCGCGTTTGGCGTGGCGCGGAGCAACACGCGATTGACGCCGCATTCGACGGGCAAACTCTTGGCTAAAATGTAGTTATCCGGCCCTTGTGCGATGCCGCCGCGCCATGAGGCGGGGCCTTCAAGCGCGAAATTGACCAGATTCAGGGCTGTCGGGCAACGGTTTCCGTCTTTGTCCACAACTTCGACTTCAATTAACGCCAGGTCTGAGCCGTTGGCGCGTAAACCGTTGGGGCCGGTGCGGGCCGTCAGGCGCAAGGCTGCGGGCGCGCCGGCGGTGCGCTTTTCCGTTTCGCAGATTTTTCGGCCTCTTTCGTCATAGCCGACGGCCCGCAACGCGCCGGCTTGCCAAGCTATGTCTTTGAAAGTAAAGAGAAAATGGCTGCCCTGTGTGCCGTAACCCTGCGATTTGCCGTTGATGAATAGCTCAACTTTGGCCGCGCTGGAAACGACGTAAATGCTTTTGCGCGTGCCTTCGGCGTAGTTCCAATGGCCGATGATGTGGGCGCGTGGGTTTTCGGTGTCAACCCAGCCGTCCCACATCACCTGATGCGCGTAAAAACCGTCTTTGGGCAAGCGCATGGCGTCCACTTCCCCGCTCCGGCGGTAGTTTTCCGCGCCGCGATGGTGGGTGTTGGTGTCTGAAAACACGATGTTGACGCCGCCCGAACTGACGCGACGGCCTGTGCCCGGACGCGCCTCCCAATAATCGTGCCAGCGGACGACGTTTTCAATGGCGTGCGAGTCCTGGTTGCGGTTATAAACGCTGGCGTCCTGGCCGTTGTGCAGCGGGCCGTCGCCGTCTTTGTGAAACGGCGGCGAGAATTCGTCCCAGTATTTTCGCAAGCCCTCGTCGCGGGAATACTCCATTGCCCACAAGGGTTTAGCCGCGCTCTTGTTGACGTAAAGCATCTCGCCGCCGTACTCTGCCACGCGGCTGTCGAGCATCTCGCGCGAACCCGAAGCGCGTCCGCCGCGCGGGTCGTATTGGTCGCGCAAGGCCGTCATCTGGCGTTGGTGTTCTTCGCTGATGCCTTTGTTGCCGGATTCGTAAAAGATGACGCTGGGATTATTGCGGTTGTAAATGATGGCGTCGCGCATGGCCTCGACGCGCTGCTCCCAACGCCGCCCGTCCACGTCTTTTTCCGAATCGCCGGCAGGCATCGCCTGAAGCAAGCCCACGCGGTCACACGCTTCAACGTCCTGTTTCCAGGGTGTTATGTGCATCCAACGCACGAGGTTAGCGTTGCTTTCCACCATCAGGCCGTTACTGTAATCGCTCAACCAGGCCGGCACGGACAACCCCGTGGCGGGCCATTCGTTCGAGGTGCGTTGCGCGTAGCCTTTGAGTTGCAAGACGCGCCCGTTGAGTTTGAACATCCCGTCGGCAAACTCAGTTTGACGAAAACCCGTGCGCGTGACGACTTCATCTTTCCAAGTGCTGAGTGCTGAGTGCTGAGTGCTGAGTGGTCGCAAGATAGTGCGGACGCGGTATAAGTAGCCGTAACCCCAACTCCAAAAGTTGAGATTGTTGACTTTAGCCGAAGCGCGGGCGGTCTTGGTTTCGCCTGGCGCAATGGAGTAGTTGCCGCCGGCGAAAGTTTTGACGGTTTTGCCGTTGAGGTCTTCGAGAATGACGCGATAGGCGAAGGTTTGTGGCGCGGCGGTGTCGTTTTTAACTTCGGATTCGGCGTTAATAGTCGCGCTGCGGCGTTGCTGGTCAAAGTCTGTGGCAAAGACGTAAACGCCTGTTGTACCGAGGTTTGAGTAAAGCGGCAAGGTCTGGTAGAGGCGCGGCGCAAGGTGCAGCCAGACGTTTTTGCTGAGGCCGCCGTAGTTGGCGTTAAAGTTTTTGTCGCTCCATTGATAGGTTGAATTACTGGCCTTTTCGCGGTAATCCCAAGCGTTGTCAATCCGCGCCGCCAGCACATTCTCTTGCGGCGCGGGTTTGACGAAAGGCGTCAAATCAAAGCCAAACGCGGTCACGCCGTTTTCGTGCCGCCCGATGAATTGGCCGTTGAGATAAAATTCGCCGGCCTGCCGGACGCCTTCAAATTCGATAATTACTTTCTGATTTTCGCCGCCTTTGGGCAACGTGAACTGCTTGCGATACCACGCGATGCCCGTGCTTAAATCCTTGATGTCTTTGCGAAAAGCGTCGTTCTCGTTCCAGGCGTAGGGCGTCGTGACGTTTTTCCAAGCGGTGTCGTCAAAATTGGCGTCGGCTGCGCCCGTCGGATCGCCCGCCAAGACTTTCCACCCCGAATTGAAGTTGTATTTCACGCGCGGGCCGGCCTGCGCCGCCGCTGGAAAAGCCACCGCCAAAATCAGGCCAACCAATAGTAATCGTTTGCGTAAAGCCATCTTGTTATCGTCGCAACTTTGTGATACTTAACCGTTTGCAGAATATGCTGAACATCATAGCCGATAACCCGCCGGCCACTTTCGTCATCGGCGAAGGCGCGCCCGACGCTGCGCTGTCGCCGGAGGATTTGCGCGCCGTTGTCGCCAGTGCGTTGGACGGCGTGCCGCCCGGCGCGAGGGTCTTGGCAATCATTCCCGATAAAACGCGGGACGACAACACGGCTTTGCTCTTGCCTTTCGCGGCGCAAATTTTAGCGCAACGCGGCGCAGCGAAATTGGACGCGCTCATCGCGCAAGGCACACACGCGCCGATGTCCGACGCCGAGAAACGCGCCAAAAGCGGGGCCGGCGCGGGGCCGCCGTTGTTGGGCCAAGTCTTTGACCATCAATGGAATCGCCCCGACGAATTGACCACCATCGGCACACTGAGCGCGGCGCGGGTCGCAGCCATTACAGGCGGTTTGCTCAACGACGCCGTGCCGTTGACCGTTAACCGTTTACTGACGCCGGGCCTGTACGACACGGTTTTGCTCTTTGGCGGCACGATGCCCCACGAGGTCGCGGGTTACGCCGGCGGCGCGAAATACTTTTTCCCCGGCGTGTCGGGGCCGGAACTGACGCACGCCACGCATTGGCTGGGCGCGTTGGCCGGCGTGGAACAGACCATCGGGCGCGTTGAAACGCCCACGCGCCACCTTATCGAAGCCGCCGCCGAACATATCAAAGCGCAAGTCATTGCCTTTGTGAGCGTCTGCACGCGCTCTGACAAATTGCAGACCCACGCGCTGTTTGCCGGCGATTACCGTCTGGCGTTACGCCGCGCGGCAGAGATTAGCAGCCACGTCCATATTCGTTATACCGGACGCAAATACAAGCGCGTGTTGGCTTTGCTCGATGAGCATTACGACGAAATGTGGACGGGTGGCAAGGCCAGCTACCGGCTCGGCCCCATCATCGAAGAAGGCGGCGAACTGGTTATTTATGCGCCGCACCTGCGCTGTTTGTCCGACACGCACGGCCCTTTGATTGAGCGTTACGGCTATGCGCCGCTCGAAACCGTGCAAGCAATGATGGCGCATTCGCCAGAACTGCAAGACAATCGTTGCGTGGCCGCGCACCTGGCCCACGTCGCTTTCGCTTCGCGCCGCGCTGAACAGGGGCGCATCTTGCCGCGTTACAACATTAAGCTCGCTTCGCAGATTTCCGCCAATGTCTGCCGTCGCGTCAACTTGGGTTATCTGGATTACCAAACATTTCGCCGCGCCGATTACGAAAACGACGCCGACACGCTCATCGTCGAAAATGCGGGGCGCGATTTGTACCTGCCATAAACTGTCCGTTACAGCCAGAGACTATGCAATGGCGGCAGCGGGGGCAAGCCACCCTTCCCAACCTGCCAGGTTTGGTGAAAACTGTAATTCCTGCGTAACCAGCCGATAAACCTTGCCCGCCCAACTACCTGGCAGGTTGGGAAGGGTGGCTTGCCCCCGCTCTTCGCTGACAGAACATATGCGAATCAAGGGTTGAAATTTAACCGCCAAACCGGATGTGTCGCCCCGCCACGCTTGCGAAGGGCAACCGGCCCGGCGGGAAACCCGCCACTTTCCCCTGTCAACTATCACTTGTCCACTATTTTTCGCTAAACCAGTGGACAAGTGATAGTTGACAGGGAACAGTTACGCGCTCCGCGTAGCGCGGGTCAAGGGTTTCGTGGCTTCAACCCTTGATTCGCATAACCTTTATCAGAAAACCAAACGCGGGTCTGAATCAGTTTTCAACTGACTCAGCCGCATCTATCATTTCGCTTTGAGTTGCACCGAGCTGTCATTTATCTCAAACTCGTGCGTTTTCAATAAGTTAATCACTTCCGCGCCAGCCAGCAGCGTGGGGCCGTAGGCGTGTGCGGCAAAGGGGCTGACGGGCCGGTGGTAGTAAAACGCGGGGTCAAAAGCCAGGCCCGTGCCGACGCAAGTTCCCTCAATTTGGCCTTTGTCGTTGATTTTGGTCGTGACCGCGTTCCAGGCCAGCAAAGTCATGGGCGCGTAGGCGCGTGCGTCAATCCAGCCACGATTGACGGCGCGGGCCAAAGAGTAGGCGTAAATCGCTGTCGCCGAAGTTTCGAGGTATGAATCTTCGCGGTCTAACAACTGATGCCAAAAGCCGCTGCCCGATTGACGCGCCGCTAAACCTTTGGCGTGCGCCTTGAGCAAAGAAAGGATTTGCGGGCGTTGCGGGTGGTTTTCGGGCAAGACTTCCAAAAGCTCCACCGTCGCCATCAACGCCCAGCCGTTGGCCCGCGCCCAATGGAAAGCGGGATGCTCATTCATGCCTTCAACCCAGCCGTGTATGTATAAACCGTTGTCCGGCTTGAACATACGCTTGGCAAAGGCGAGAATCTGGCGACAGGCTTCGTCATAGTATTTGCGCTCTCCCGTGAGTTTGCCCATCTGCGCCAGGGCCGGGACGCTCATAAATAAATCGTCCAGCCAAATCGTGTTGGGCTGCGGGCGGTTGCGGGCCAAAGTGCCGTCGGCGAGGCGGTGTTCTTTGGTCAAAATGTAGTTGATGTGCGAATCAATCAACGGGCGCAGGTTGGCGCGGCTGCCCGTTCGCGTGGCCTTTATCATCGCCGCGCACATCGCGCCGCAATCGTCTAAAGCGCGCGGTTGTATCAGGTTACGCAGAGGAAGCCGCGTCCCCCAATCGGCGTGTTCCGCCGCCGTCTTGCGAAAATAGGGCGCGGATTCGGCGATAAAGTTCAAACGGCTTTCCGCATACTCACGAAAGCGCGGGTCGCCGGTGGCCTCGCCCGCCAACAACATTCCGGCGTAAGTGACGCCCCATTCGTAACTTACCAGGCGAAAATCGCCGCGTTGCAGCACGGTGTTTTCGTCCAGCTTGGTCAAATCCGTGAGCGTCGCGCCCGTCTTGGAATTAACGAAGGCCGCCGGCGTGACGGCGTTCAAATAGCCGTGAATGCGTTGCAACAGCGCGGCGGTCTCCTCCGGCTTAGGAATGCCGTAAGGCACCGGGTAATCGGCCTTGAGCAGATGCAAAGGCGTATTGACATCATTCTGCGGGGCCTGCGCGAAAACCGCCGCGCAGGTGAGCGCAAAAATTGTCAGAACAACTATAAATCGTTTCATTTGTTTATATTAGCCTCAATAATCGCGTGGGCAAACCTTCGGCGCGGACGTTCCAGCCGTCAGACGGAAACCCCGGCGCGTGTCCTTTGGGTGCGCCGGCCCAACCGCCGGCCATGAGCGCGACGGCGTAGAGCAAGCCGCCGTTGCCGGGCAAATAGCAGGGCAGATTGGCGCGTTGATAGTTGTGGCCGTTGGGCAGGTAGCGATTTTTCGGCGTGTCCATGAGCAGCGCGTCAATCGCCGTTTCCGTCTCGCCCAGACGCGCCGCCGTCATCGCCACTAGCGGGTAATCCCAACCCCAAGTTTCGGGCCATTGCCATTCGCGCATCACTTTTTTGAGCGTCCGGCGCATGGTTTCGCGGTCAACCCCCGCGCCGTTCAAGACGCCCCACGCGCCGAGCATCGAAGGATGGTCGCGGTTGCGTTCGGTGTAGGTTTGCGGGCAATTTTCGTGCGCCAGGTAAACGCCGCCTTTGACCGGCAACGGCGCGAGTTTGGCGGCGATTTCATCCCACAAAGCTACCCGGTGCAAGCCCGAACGCACGCGCCAAGCGTTTGCCGTGCGAAGTCCCCAAGCCCAATAAGCCAACTCGAAAGTCGGGTTCCAGGTCTCACGGGCCGGGTGATTTTCCTGCGCCGGAATGACCGGCGGGCCGAGAATATAACGCCGCCCGTCCCAAAACGGATACGAGGCCATAAACTCCGCCGATTCCTGCACGATGCGGCGATAACGCGCCAGCGTGCGGCGGTTGGGGTGAGTTTGGTAGCAGAGTTCCGCGTAAAAAATCGGGTGCGGCTGTTGCCAGATGAGCAAAGGGCCGATGGGCGAAGGGCTGTCGCGCCCTTCAGGGCCAACCATCTTGGGCCAACGCGCTCCGGCGTAACCCTGTGATTGCGCCAATTTACGCGCTTCCGGCAAAATTTTGTCGTACCAGCCGAGGCTTTTTTCCAGCAACGGCAGGCGATTCCACAAAGCGAAGTGCGCCGCGTGCCACCAGTGCATTTCGAGATGTGGTTTGCCGAACCAACTGTTCTGCACCAGGCCCGTCTCCTGCGGCGGCATCGAGCCGGAACAATGGATCGCCGTGAGGAACTGCGACAACACGATGCGCCGCTCCAGTTCAAACCAGCGCGGGTCCGTGCTGCCGGACAAATCAATCGCGCCACCCGTCTGCCAGAATTTTTTCCAGTGCTTCGCCGAAGCCGACTTCACCTCGGCGAAGTCCGGCAACGACGGTTTCACCTGCGTTGGCGTGAAGGCGATGACAAATTCCAGAACATCGCGTAGCCGCCGACGTGAGGAGGCGGACTCCGTGAAATCAGATGATGGGGAATCGGCATCCTCACGCCGGCGGCTGCTTTCGTCCCGCGCCGAGAGAATGTATTCGTGCGGCTTGAAACCATTACCATTTAGACGCCCGCCTTTCGGCAGTCTCATCGCAAGGTAGTAGCGTGTGTCGTCCATGATGCGCTCAATCCCGATGACGTTGTCCATATCGAGCCGCTCATCATGCTTGCCCACGCTGTTCCAATCCGCCGCCTTCATCCATTCACCCGTCGCGTAGGGGAACGCGAGCCGCACGACCGCCTGCT
>JAYVJN010000180.1:0-9685 GCA_043769325.1 Acidobacteriota bacterium | reverse complement strand
GCCATCGCCGTGACGGAAAGGCTTTGTTCGTCGCTCAATGTTGCCACGACCCGCGCCGGCATCAACATGGACGCCGTAGCCCGCACAGGCCGCATGGTCAAAGAAATGGCCGAACGCACCCGCGACACAGGCGGTTTGGCGTGCGCGAAATTCGTCTGTTTCGCCAACGCCGTCGAGGACAATCCGTTCATGGCGGGCGCGTTTCACGGCCCCGGCGAAGCGGAAGCGATCATCAACGTCGGCGTTTCCGGCCCCGGCGTGGTCAATCATGCGGTGCAGCAAATCGCGGCGGACGCGCCTTTGCAAGACATCGCCGAACTCATCAAAAAGATTTCTTTTCGCCTGGCGCGGGCCGGTGAATTAGTTGGGCGCGAGGCGGCGAGGCGTCTGGGTTTACCCTTTGGCATCATAGATTTAAGCCTCGCGCCGACGCCCTTGTTCGGTGATTCGGTGGCGGCAATCCTGGAAGGCATGGGCTTTGACAGGGCCGGCGCGCCGGGCACAACGGCGGCTTTGGCGTTACTGACCGACGCGGTGAAAAAAGGCGGCGTGATGGCTTCGGCTTCCGTCGGCGGCATGAGCGGCGCGTTTATTCCCGTCTCAGAAGACGCTAACATGATTGAAGCGGCCCGCTTGGGCGCGTTGACGCTGGAAAAACTGGAGGCTTGGACAAGTATTTGCTCCGTCGGTTTGGACATGGTGGCCGTGCCGGGTGACACTTCCGCCGAAACTCTGGCCGGCATCATCGCCGACGAAATGGCTATCGGCGTAATGAACAACAAAACCACCGCCGTCCGCATTATCCCCGTGCCTGGCAAAGTTGTCGGCGAGATGGTCGAATTCGGCGGCTTGCTCGGCCACGCGCCGATTATGCCCGTCAACTCCTTTAACTGCGACGTTTTCATACGACGCGGCGGACGCATCCCCGCGCCGATTCACAGTTTGCGGAATTAAGGCAGCAGCGCGTCGAGGATTCTGTCGGCGGTGTGGCCGTCCCAAAGCGGCGGAATGCGGCCTGTTGGGGTTGCGCCGGCAAGGGCTTCGCGGGCGGCGTTGATGATTTTCGCGGGGTCTGTGCCGACGATTTTGTTGGTTCCTAAAGTGACGGTAACGGGGCGTTCCGTGTTTTCGCGCAAGGTCAGGCACGGAATGCCCAACGCGGTGGTTTCCTCTTGAATGCCGCCGGAATCGGTTAACACCAAGCGTGCGCCACTGTATAAACGCAAGAAATCCAGATAACCGAGCGGTTCGACGAGGCGAATGTTAGGTGGTGTCGCCAAGCCAAATTCACTGAGGCGGGCGCGGGTGCGCGGGTGCACGGGGAAAATGAGCGGCAAGTGTTGGCTGATTTCTTCCAACGCGCCCAGGGTACGCTGCAAGGTCGGTGCGTCGTCCACGTTGGACGGGCGGTGCAGCGTCACAACGCCGTATTCTACGCCGGCGACGCCCAAATCTTCACGAATGCGCGACTTTTCCGCGTTTTTGAGTTGCGCAAAAAGCGAGTCAATCATCACATTGCCAACGAAGCGGATGCGCGACGCCGGAATGCCTTCGGCGAGCAGGTTTTCGTCGCCGTCGGGCGATGGCGTGAGCAGTAAATCGGCGATTTGGTCGGTCAGTATGCGGTTGATTTCTTCGGGCATCGCGCGGTCGCGGCTGCGTAAACCGGCTTCGACGTGCGCCACCTTAACGCCCAACTTAGAACAGACCAAAGCGCAAGCCAGCGTTGAGTTTACGTCGCCCACCACCAACACCCAATCCGGCTTGTGCGCCAACACGACGGGTTCAAACTCCATCATCACGCGGGCCGTCTGCGCGGCGTGTGTGCCGGAACCGACGCCGAGATAAACATCCGGTTCGGGCAAACCCAAATCGCGGAAAAAGGCGTCTGACATCGCCGCGTCGTAGTGCTGGCCCGTATGCACAACAAGCGGCGCGAACTCCTGCCCGCGCCGCTTCATGGCTGCCACTATCGGCGCGACCTTCATAAAATTGGGCCGCGCGCCGACAATATTTAAGACTTTCAGCATGGTGCGCCAACTTAGCCGAAGCTGATTACGGGCTTTAAGTAATGGGGTGGTTATTTGTTAGGTTTCAGGTCTCTGAGACGGCAATTAGTAATAAATTCTATCATCTCCGTCACCCACAGTTCACAATCTTTGCAGACAGGCTCCTTGCTGTTTCCCATTTCCATCATTGCTTTTGCCTCTGTCTTGGGCGCATAGAGATTGAAATCTTTCTTCCCAGCCTTGCCAGATTTGTTGGTAAATTCGCCTTTGATGTAAAGCCGCTTGCTCTCATACCTGTCGGCATTCATCTCAATTTGTGTGATTTTCGCGTAGGGGGCGGCGAAAGATTCGTCGCCAAACTCCAGTGAAATGCCTTCTGGCGTCAATAGAATGAAACCGCCTTCCATCCCGTCTTTGTTGAAATAGCGGTGGCGATAGAGCGGCAAAGCAACTTTACCGACTTGACGATAGACGTTTTTAAAGTGCGAAAAAGCCGTGCGTTCGCTGCCTTTGACCATTAAAATTGTGCCTAGCAGAAAGCTCACGCGGGGTTCGCCAGGCCGGGCCGCCAAAATTTCTTCGCCTTCTCTGATAGCCGCTTCGATAAGATTGCTCTTGGAATATTCCTGCACACGCTGAAGTTTGCGCTCAACTTCTTCATCACTAAGCGTTTTGGCGGGATTAAGGGGCGTGGGCGGCGGATTCTCGGCAACCACCGGGGCCGGGGCCGCTGGCTGGCCGCTGGCTGGCGTGAAGTAAAAGTCGCCTGTTAGGGAAGAGGATTCCCAGGGTACTTGCTCGTTGTTGGTTTGGGCTTTGACGCCAGTACGCACAGCTTTGAAAACGGTTTCTATGGGCAATCCCGCCACCCGCATTTGGCGTAGGAGTTCGCCGGTATAAGCTCCATTGCGCCCGTTGCCGTCGCTGGCAGTCTTGCCCGGACTCGTGGCGTAGGCGACGAGCGTGCCTTCCGGCGCGTTGATTTGCGCCAGGCCCTGATTGGTCGAACGCCAACTACGGGCAAAAGGATTATTGCGGCAAGCATCCAAAATGACGATATTCGTGCCGTTGTTGGCGGCGTCCATCTCTGCCAGCACGCGGTTGACATCCACCGCATCAAATTCCAGCGTTTCTTCAGTGCGGATGTCTGCGTCAACCGGAATCAGGTAGTTGTGGCCCTGCGACTGAATACCGTGACCGGCATAGTAAAACAACCCGACGCCCCGATTAGCGTTGAGTTTCACGCCAAAGGCTTTAATCAGCCGCTTCATCTGGTCGCCCGAAACGTCCACGCCTTTTATGACTTCAAAGCCTAACTTGCCCAGTTCCACCGCAATGTCGTTGGCGTCATTAACCGGATTGGGCAAAGGGCCGACCTTCTCGTATGCTGAATTACCTATGACCAACGCCATGCGCCGCGTCGGTGTCAAACCCATCTGACGGTCTTTGCCCTGGCCCGCTGCCCAATTTGCGGAAACTAAAAATCCGAGCAATAAAAGCAGCCCAGAAAGCCGCCGCAAAGGTTTTTTTTCTGTGGACATATTTTACTTACCTAGAAACAGCAAGAATGCGATGCGTTCCCATAGATGTTTACCTTCCGCTACATTCACTTTGACGCCAGGCTGCCGGAATTTTGCGCCTCTAAATTTTACAACCGCACAATCCGCGCCTGGCTTTGCTCGCGCAGTTCGGGCGAGAGCGCGTTGCGCGTATCTACGATGAGTTTGGTATTCGCCGTGACAAAGTTGTAATCCACGCCGGAATGGTCGGCGACAATCATCACGCAATCGGCGGCTTGGAGTTCTTCCTGGGTGAGCGGCACGTTGAAAAGAGGTTCGCCGCCGGACAGCGTGTGCGCGTCGTCAAAGTGGACTTCCGGCACAAACGGGTCGTGGAAACGCACGTCCGCGCCCTTTTTCCGCAGCAAATCAATAATGGACAGCGCCGGACTTTCGCGCATATCGTCAATGTCTTTCTTGTAAGCCACGCCCAAGATTAGGATGCGCGAACCTTTGACCGCCTTGCAATCGTCGTTAAGGGCTTCGACGGTTAAATTGATAACGTGCTCCGGCATCCGCGAATTGACCTCTTCGGCCAAACTGATAAACCGCGAATCAAAACCATGCTGCCGCGCTTTCCACGATAAGTAGTGTGGATCCAAGGGGATGCAGTGACCACCTATGCCCGGCCCCGGATAAAAGGCCATGAAGCCGAAGGGCTTGGTGGCGGCGGCGCGAATTACTTCCCAGGTGTCTATGCCGAGCGCGTAACAAAGCCGCGCCATTTCGTTCGCCATGCCGATATTGACGGCGCGGAAGGTGTTTTCCAGCAACTTGGCGGCTTCGGCGACGCGGGCCGACGAGACGGCGTGGACGTGGGTGACAACCTGTTGGTAGAGCATTCCGGCGACCTCCGCCGAATCTGCCGTGCAGCCGCCGACCACTTTGGGGATGTTATGCGTTTGAAACTGCGGATTGCCCGGGTCAACCCGTTCGGGCGAGAAGGCGAGCAGAAAGTCTTCGTCTAGTTTAAGGCCGTTTTCCTCAAACATGGGCAACAACAGTTCATCCGTTGTGCCGGGATAAGTAGTTGATTCAAGGATGATAAGCTGGCCGCGCCGCAGATATTTCTGGATTTGTTTGGCGGCGGCGATGATGTAGGAAACGTCCGGCTCTTTGGTTTTACGCAAAGGCGTCGGGACACAGATAACGATAGCGTCACAATCCTTGAGTTCGCTGAAATCGGTGGTGGCGTGCAGTAACTTCTTGCCCACCAGTTCTTTGACGTGCTCCGTCGGCACGTCGGGAATGTACGAAGCCCCGCCGTTGATGGTAGCCGCTTTTTTGGCGTCCACTTCAAAACCGACACCGGCAAAACCGTTACGGCCAAATTCGACTACGAGCGGCAAACCCACATAGCCCAAACCAATAACGCCGATGCGCGCCTGACGCCCGGCGATAAGCTGCTTAAATTCGTCTTTTATCATTGCACCTCAGAAAGATTTATGTTGAAAACTACGGCGCGGCGCAACCTCTCGGTTACGCTAAACGCCTAACCTTACAAGACTAGGTGAGCGGGCCGCAACTGTCAACTAGATTGTGCAAACAGTCAAAAAAGGCTTGACACGATAGGCGGGAAAGTTCAATATCCCAAACAGGCACACGCATAATTTTCTCTTTGCTTGGGGCGGCATCGGCAAAAAGCATCTCAACCTTCCGTCACTGTGCCTGTCAAGGGATTGTATTCTCAAGAAAATTCTGTGTAAAAGGACTGTGTGAAAAATATGTTTATGGCACTTAAAGGGCGTAGTAATGTGGCTTTGGCGTTGATGGCGTTGATGGTTTTTGCGTTGGCTTGCAAGTTTGGCGACCAAACCGGCGAGGCCAACAAATTGGTGGATAAGGCCAATGACGAAATCAAGGCCGCGAAAGATATTCAACAAAAGAACGAAGTTAAAATCACTGATTACAAAGAGGCCCTCAACAAAGGTGATTTCAAAGAAGCGAAAGCTATTCTGGATGGCGTGGTGGTGGACATTGACAAAGGCGTCAAACACGGCGACACGGCGGCGGAAAATTTGGAAAGCGCAGCTAAGTTGAAAGTTGACGACAAGTTCAAAGAGTATCTTGACGTGCGCGCGAAATCCGTGCGCAAACGCATTGATTCTTACAAAGAACTGCAAAATATGTTCAAAATCACCGGCGATATGCTTGCCAACCCGACCAGCACTACGGTGAGTCAAGCCCAACCTAAAATCAAGGATTCGCAATCCAAGATTGCCAAACTCGACAAAGAAGCCGACGACCTGGAAGAAAAATCGGAGAAAGTCCGTAAGGATAACCCAGACAAATTCAAAGGCTAATCATTAGGGATTGCCGATTTTAGATTTGCGATTTTCTAACTGATGTTACGCAGTCGTGATGTGAGGCCGATGATTGACAACTTTTGCGCCGGAGGCGCGGGGGAAATTAGCCGGTGGTGGAGCGGCGAGCGCAACCACCGGAAACAAGCAACGCAGCGCGTCGGCGTCCCGTGAGGGACGCGGGAACAAGCGCAAGTCCCGCGCTCCTACCGGAGCGCAAAATGTCACGCCACTGTTTCCGGTGGTTCTCACCACCGGCTAATTTCCCCCGCGCCTCCGGCGCAAAAAGCTGTCAAGTGGTGTATGCTATTTTTAGCTGCGTAACATCATTTCCTAAACTTCTCTAAGCGCATTAGCTTGAGCTCAGAAAAAAACCACGTCAATTTTGTTTGGCGTGGTTTTTCGCCGGCCCGTTTTTGACATCGCCCGTCGAATTGCTCAAACTATGCCTGATGAGTACCGAACGCCTCTATTACAACGATTCGCAACTACTTGAATTTACCGCGCAAGTCACTTCTGTCGTGGAACTTGAACGCGGACACCATGCGGTTGAACTAAACCGCACGGCTTTTTACCCAACCGGCGGCGGGCAGCCTACCGACGTTGGCACGCTCAATGAAGCCCGCGTTTTGGAGTGCCTGGAAACCTCTGACGACTCTGTGCTGCACGTCATTGAAGGCACGGCCCCGCGCGTGGGCGACACGGTGCAGGGACAAGTTGATTGGGTGCGCCGCCGCGACCACATACAGCAACACACGGGCCAACACATTCTCTCGCAATCTTTTGTCGCGCTCTTTGCAGCCGACACCAGAGGCTTTCGCGTCAACGACGAAACCTGCGAAATTGACGTTGACCTCGATTCGCCCACCGACACGCGCATCGAAGACGCGGTTAATCTGGCAAACACCATCATCTGGGACAATCGCCCCGTCCATATTCTTTCCGCCACGCCCGAACAGGCCGCCGCCATGCCTTTACGCAAAGACCCGGGCCGCGCCGGTGTGCTGCGGCTTATCCAAGTGGAAGATTTCGATTTAACGCCTTGCGGTGGCACGCACGCCGCCCGCACCGGCGAAGTTGGCGTGTTATTGGTACGTTCGTGGTCGCGGGCCAAAGGTTTGACGCGCATCGAATTTGTGGCGGGAATGCGCGCCTTGTCCGATTACCGACGCGCCAACGGCACGGCCCGCCATGTCGCGGCCCTGTTCAGCGTCGGGCGCGACGATACGCCGGAATCTGTGGTTCGTTTGCGCGAAGACAATAAACAACTGCAACACCGTCTGCGCGAACTCGAAGAAATCGCGGCCCGCGTCGAAGCCGAAGCCGTGCTGCAAAAGACCGCGCCCCGCGCCGGCGGCTTGCGCGTCGTCGCTCGTCTCTACCCCGAACGCGACGCCGAAGCCCTGAAAACGCTGGCCCTCGCCTTTATCGCGCAACCGCAGGTCGTAGTCTTGTTGGCCGCCTCCGACGCCGCTACCGACACGGCCCGCCTCGTCTTTGCGCGTTCGGTGGACGCCAACGGCGACATGAACGCCCTCATGCGCGATGCCTGCAAACACCTGGCCGGACGCGGCGGCGGACGCCCCGACCTGGCCCAAGGCGGTGGACGCAACGCCCCGGAACTGATGAATTTGCTTGCCGAACTAGCCGCGAAATTATAACCGCCAGACTTGACAGATGGGCGGTGGGCTACCTAATATCATTGATGGCGGGGATGCTCTCATGGATACTAACGCGAAAGGCGAATTGGCAATGCTGCAAGTGCAGCTAAGAGCGTTGGAAGTCGGCGCGTTCTTGAGTAAGCCCGTGCGTGAGGCTTGCCGTTATGATTTGATAGTTGATTGGCAAGGGCAACTTTATCGCGCCCAAGTCAAGTATTGTGACAGGGCATCTAGCCATTCAACGGGGGCGGTGGCCCTTCGCGCAGGCAACATCACCCGTAGCAAGAAAGCTACTTTTCCCTGCTACACGGCAGAGGAAGTTGACATTCTGCTGGTTTATGTGCCAAAAATGAATGAGGTTTTATGGTTGCCTCCGGCACAGTTTGACGGTAAACAGAATATCAGCATTCGTTACCAGTCAAGCCTGAACAACCAAACCAAAGGCTGCCTGTGGGCGGCAGATTTCATCTGGGGGCGTGGTATAGTTGGCAACATAGTGCGTTCGCAATGCACAGTCAAGGGTTCGATTCCCTTCGCCTCCAATCTTGCTATTTAGAGGTAAAAATACTCCATGTAAGAACCGGCCTTTGCGCCGGTTTTTTATTGCGCCCTGGTTCTTTGGCGAAAGGGCGAATCTGCGTTAGAGTGGGCCGCGAATTGAGGATTTGAAACTATGGGAACGGGCATTTTAACGGTGGGCGCGAGGGCGTTGGATTTTACCTTGCCGGATGCGCGAACGGGCGAACCTTTTACTCTGTCGCAATTACAGGGCCGGAAAAACGCGCTGCTGATATTCTTTCGTGGGCTATGGTGAACGTTCTGTATGGTGCATCTGGGGCAGGTGCGGAATCGTTACGACAAATTTGCGGCGTTGGATACGGAAATTATCACGGTCAGCAACGACCCGTTGGAAAAGTTGTCAGCGCACGTTGAGAAAAAGGGTAAAGAGTTCCATATGCTCTCGGACGCGGACGGCAAAGTCATCAAACAATATGACTTAAAGAACGCTTGGGAACTTTTTCATCACGGCGCGCCGCATCCCGCGACCTACATCATTGACCGCGCCGGCATCGTGCGTTTTGCTGACGTGCGCCAGGTCTTTGTGGTGCGCACAACCGTCAGCACCATGCTGCAAGAAGTGGAAGCCATAAACCGTAAATCGTAACAGGACGGAAGCCAGTTTCTTATTACGATTCACGATTCACGATTTACGACAAATTTATGTTGTCACATTTACGCGGGGCGCGCCGGGTAGTCATCACCGGAATGGGTTGCGTGACGCCTTTGGGCTTGGGGCGTGACGCCTTTTGGCGTGGGCTTTTGGCGGGCGAGAGCGGCGTGCGGCGCATTGAAAGTTTCGCTGTTACCGCATCGCCGGTGCAAATCGCGGCTGAAGTGCGTGACTTCGACTGGCAAGCGGAACTGAACGTGAAAGACCGCAAGCACGTTGCGCGTACCGTGCCGCTGGCTTTGGCGGCAGCGCGGGAAGCCTTGCGCGACGCAAATTTGCCGACGGATAATTTAACTTTGGAAGAACGCCGCGCTTTCGGGGTCGTGTTAGGCACAGGCGGCGGCGGGCTTTCGTTCACCGAAAAGCAGTACGGCTATTGGTTTACCGGCGAAGGCCACAAGGCCAGCGTCTATACGATTCCTTCCTCCACGCATGGCGGTCATTCGTCGGAACTTTCGATGGCTTTTGGTTTGCGCGGACTCTCGCACGTTGTCTCGACGGGTTGCACAAGTTCCACCGACGCTATGTTTTACGCCGCCGAACACATTGCTTTGGGCCGTCAGGACTTAATGCTCACGGGCGGTGCGGACGCGCCCATTGCGCCGGGCATCCTGGCCGCGTTCAATTTAATGACCGTCGCCACCACGCAATGGAACCACGCGCCCGAACGCGCCTCGCGCCCGTTTTCGTTAAACCGCTCGGGCCTTGTTTTAGGCGAAGGCGCATGGATTTACGTCTTTGAGGAACTGGAACACGCGCAAGCCAGAGGCGCGAAAATCTACGCCGAAATCAAAGGCTACGGCGCGACTTGTGACGCCTATCATCGCGTGCGCTTGGAAGAAAGTGGCGGCGAACCGGCCCGCGCCATGCAAATCGCGCTCCAAGACGCCGGACTCGCGCCCGAAGCGGTGGATTACGTCAA
>JAYVJN010000179.1:0-3410 GCA_043769325.1 Acidobacteriota bacterium | reverse complement strand
GTAATTGAAAGTGCGACTCATCTGCGGCTTGCCGCCCTACCGTGCGGTGAGGCTGTGCCTCACCGTCAAGCCACCACAAGACCTCTGGCGGCTATGCCGCTGCTTTCGGCGCAAGCACTAGAAATCGTTCGTGAAAACGGCGGCAGAGCCGCAGAGCTTTAGAGAACGCGCTCCGGTCAGGCAGAACCTGACCGCACGGTAGAGCGGCAAAGCCGCAAAAACCAGGCTGAGTCGCACTTTCAATTACACCCTGTTGGCAATCACTCGCTGTTCGCCCCGCGTTTGATTTTCTGTTACCCTGCCTGTTCGCGGGCCGGGCGGTTTTTCTGCCGACTGCCGCTGCCGTCCGCTGAGTGGCTTATGTATCCTATCGGTAATCTTTTTATCCCCGTCGCGCACGGGCAGTTAGAAGCGATTTTGAAGGAACCGCGTGAAGCTGCGCGCGGCGTGGCGTTGGTGTTGCACCCGCATCCGCAGTTTGGCGGGACGATGCACAACAAGGTCGTGTTTCGCGCCGCAACAGCCTTGAATGACTCTGGGTTAGTGACGCTTCGTATCAACTTTCGCGGTGTCGGGGCCAGCACCGGCGTTTACGACGAGGGCGAAGGCGAACAACAAGACGCCCGCGACGCGCTGGATTATCTCGTCGCAAAATACCCGGGCCAACCCGTTACCATCGCCGGTTTTTCTTTTGGTTCGCGCGTGGGCTTGCGCGTAGGAATGACGGATGAGCGCGTGGTTCACATGGTTGGCATCGGGTTGCCGACGCGCCTGTTTGATTATTCGTGGCTTAACGAATGCCGCAAACCGTTATTATTGATACACGGCGCGGACGACGAAATCGCAGTGGCCGACGGCGTGCGCGAACTCGCGGCGCAACTGCCCGCCAGCCTTCCTTTCAAACTTGAAATAATAGACGGCGCGGGCCACTTTTTTGACCACACCCTCGAACAACTGAAGCAAATCATAACCACCTGGATGAATACGGAACAGGGCCGCAATTATGCGTGAGATGTTGTCGGTAGATGAGCGCGACGCAACGGAGTTGAACGAAGAGGAGCGCGACCTGGGCTTTGGCTCGGTGGTGGCGGCGCGGCAGGGGCGTCTGCTCAACCGCGACGGCAGTTTCAACGCGCAGCGCACGGGCATCAATCCGCTTTCGTCGCTCTATCTTTACCATTGGCTGTTGAACCTTTCATGGCGGCAGTTCTTAGGTCTCTCGGCGGTGCTTTACCTGGCTCTCAACCTTTTGTTTGCCGTAGCTTTCTGGTTCTGTGGCGCGGAATCTTTGGCTGATACTTCCGTGCAACCGACGGCGAACCACTTTGCGCGGGCTTTCTATTTCAGCGTCCACACCTTTGCCACCATCGGCTACGGCACGCTGCAACCCATCGGCGGGTTGGCAAATTGGCTGGTAACGGTTGAGGCTTTCATCGGCATCTTGACGCAAGCCCTGGTGACGGGCATGGTTTTTGCCCGTTTTTCACGCCCGACGGCCCGCATCCTGTTCAGCGAAAAGGCGGTTGTCGGGCCTTATCGCGGCGGGCGCGGCTTTATGTTCCGCCTCGTCAACGGGCGCAACAACCAATTGATAGAAGTGCAAATCCAGGTCATGTTCGCCCGTTTTGTGCAAGAGGGCGAAAACCGCGTGCGCCGCTTTGAGTTGTTGAAACTGGAGCGGCAGCGCGTGACTTTTTTGCCTTTGGCCTGGACGGTGGTGCACCCGATAGATGACCAAAGCCCTCTGAAAAACTTTAGCTATGACGATTTATTTATCGCCGACGCAGAGTTTTTAATCTTGCTCACCGGCGTCGAAGAAGATTTCGCGCAGATGGTTCATTCGCGTAGTTCTTACCGGCCCGAAGAGATTCTCTGGAACACTAAGTTTGTCCCGATTTTTAACGATACGGCGGCTGGCGAACCCATGTCTATTGACGTGCGGAAACTTTCGCAAACCGAACCCGCTTAATACTTTATGGAAGATATAAAATCACGCCGCTGCCCGGCGATACGAGTCACGCTGATGCCCCGCGACACCAACCCGCAAGGCACGATTTTCGGCGGCATTATCCTTAGTTACATAGACATTGCCGGCGGCGTTGAGGCGCACCGCAAGACCGGAATGCCGCGCTTTGCCACTGTCGCCATGCGCGAGGTCGTCTTTCACGAACCCGTTTTCGTGGGCGATTTGGTCAGCTTTTACGCTGAAACCCTGAAAGTCGGCAATACTTCAATCACCATCCACGTCACTGTCGAAGTTGAACGCAGCGACGGCTCACACGCCCGCGTCAAAGTAACCGAAGCCGAAGTAATTTACGTCGCCATTGACGCCAGCCACCGCAAAGTTGCGATTAACAAAGACACGCTGCGGCCTGATTGAAGTAAAGGAGTGAGGGAGTAGGGAGTAAGGGAGTAAAGCTCCGCGTCATTACGTCGGGTTTTTCTCCCCCCACTCCCTCACTCCCCTACTCCCCCACTGTTTTTTGAACTTCCCCCACGAATCTCTCGTATATTCACAACGGACGACGCCCCGGCAGAAGCGCAAAACCCCAGGAAAGCCTTAGCGCAGGGCGTCGCTGGCATTGGGGCCAAGATGGTCACCATATTACTGATAACTTCGTTTTTGCTGCTTTTTGCGGCACTTACAACCTACACGCTCCACAGGCTTTACCCGCACACAACGGACACGGCGCGCAGACTTTCGCCGCCGCCCGCCGGACTTTTCGACAATCCGGCGCGTCGGCGCGCGCTCGCGGAAGAGGAAGCCGAACACGCCGAAGCCGCCCGTCGCCAGAACATCTTGACACGCGCCGCGCAAGGCGAAACGTCCGCTTTAACCGACGCTCACGCTGTCAACGACAAGGCTTTTTATCAAGCCACACTCAACGCCATGCTTGATTGTGTTGACGCCGCAAAAGTGGCGCAGTTTCTCGCGGAAAACGAGGTATTGCCCGCCAATGCGCGGTTGCTGGATGATTTGCTCGCTGCCTGGCGGCAAAATCCTACGGGCCGCAACGTCGCGTATTTGTTACACTTGTCAGCCCGCACCGGCGCGGCAGAAGTCTTTCAACGCACGCTGGAAACGGTGCGCGAGGCGCATCTGTTGGATTTACCGGCAGAAGATTTGGCGCGCCTGGCAGAGAGTTCTTATTGGCTGCTACCGCAAACGGCGCGCAGTTCCGGCGCGGGTTTTGTGGTAAAACAGGAGTTAGACAAACTGCGTTCAGTGCGTAAACCGTAAATAACAAGAGGCGTTCTTCTTATCACGATTTGTAACTGATTAGGTCTGGGCCGGGAGCGCGCGCTTCCCGGCGTGCCGCGAACGCCGCCAGGCGTGAGCCGGTGGCACGGAGACGAGGTTTTTCTACCAGTGCTGCGTGTGGTGTACCCGCCGCGCCTGATGGCACGGC